>NZ_RPSE01000296.1:0-7991 GCF_003949955.1 Streptomyces sp. WAC05292 | reverse complement strand
ACGGCACACCGTGCGGAGCCTGGAACCACTTCCTGAAGAACAACTGGTACTGACGCGCGGCCGCGGCCGCGCGTCAGTACCAGTTGTTCTTCAGGAAGTGGTTCCAGGCTCCGCACGGTGTGCCGTACCGGCCGTCGATGTACGACAGGCCCCACTTGATCTGCGTGATCGGATTGGTGCGCCAGTCGTCGCCGAAGGCGTCCATCTTGGAGCCGGGCAGGGCCTGCGGAATGCCGTAGGCGCTGGAGCTCGGGTTGTCGGCCCAGTAGCGCCAGCCGCTCTCCCGGTCCCAGAGCTGCTCCAGGCAGCTCCACTGGGTGGAGTTGTTCCAGACGCCGCCGTCGTGGCGGTTCATCAGGTCGCGGCCTGCCGCCTTCACGGCGGGGATGTCGCGGCCGTCGAGCGGGTCCGCGGTGGTGGTGCAGGTGAACGTGCCCGGCTGGGCGGAGAGCAGCTGCTGCGTCCAGCCGCCGGTGTTGACGGGCGTGTCGTTGTGGTAGGCGATGTCGCTGCCGCTGCCGTCGGCCGGGTTGGCGTCCTTGTACCAGTACATGGCGCCGGTGGTGGCGATCCGGCCGTAGTAGAGGCCGCCTCCGGGCGAGACGAGCTGGTCGAAGGCGGACCAGCCCGAGGCCTTCAGGTCGTCGCGGCTCCACCCGCCCGCGCTGTCGACCTCGTACGAGTACAGGGCGCCGGCCTCGGTGGTCGCCAGCAGGCGGTCGTCGCCCGCGGCGGTGAGGGTCTTCAGGACGAAGCCGCTGCCGATCTCCTTGCGCCGGCCGATGTGCGCCGAACCGGTCGGCTTCGGCTGCGACACCAGGTACTGGAGGAGGAGGCCGCCGGCGGTGCCGTACAGGTGCCCGTGCCCGTCGTAGGTGAGCTTGTCGTGCGTCCAGCCGCTGTCGAAGAGCTTGACGGGCGGTCGCTCCAGGACGAGCGACGTGTTGTTGGTGAGGACGTCCAGGCGGTAGAGCGCGCCGGCGGCCGAGGTGACCAGGACGGTGTTGAAGTTGAGGGTGGCCATCGCCTTCGGCTCGAAGCCCAGGTCGGCCCCCACGAGGACCTTCTTCAGCTCGCCCGTGGCGGGCGTGATGGTGCTGAAGGTGAGGCGGCCGTCGGGGAGGACGCCGTAGATCGAGGCGGTGCCGCTGCACGTGGTCGCGGCCTCGGCGGCCGGTGCGGCGGCGACGGTCGCGGCGGTGAGGAGCCCGGCCCCGAGCACGCCGGACAGGGCGGCGACGGCGGTCTTGCGGGCGGCCTGGAGGAGGGTGTTCGTCACTGCGTTCCTTGGTCCTTGGTCCTTGGGCCCGGCGCAGGGGCCTGCGGCGGAGTGGCGTAGCCGTGGGCGCGGAGCGGGGCGCGGGCGCCGGAGAGGAGGGCGCGGGCCTGGTCGAGGGCGGCGGCCTCGGAGGCGGCGCGGAAGAAGAGGTAGAGGTCCACGCCGGCGTCGGAGGGCCTGGCCCGGACGTGTTCGAGTCCGTGGGCCGCTCGGGCGTGGGCCCAGATCAGGTCGGAGAGGACCGCGAGGGCGCCTTCGGCTTCGGGGCCGGGGCCGGGGCGGGGTCCGTCGAGGGAGGCCCGGATGACGCGCATGCCGGGTCAGTCCCAGTTGATGCTGCCGATCGCGGACTTGGGGGCGGTGTCCCAGTTGATGCTGCCCGCGCCGGTGCCGGTGTCGCTGCTGGTGGTGGCGGCCGCAGCCGTCGTGGAGGCGGCGGCGCTCGCGGTGGTCGTCGCGGCGCCGAGGCCGGCCCCGGCGCAGAGGAGGGCGCAGAGGGCGGCGGCAGCGGCGGTGCGGGCGGTGCGGGCGGTGCGGGACATGGATCCCCCCAGGAATCGAGAGTCGGGAAGCAGTGGTGTGGTGCGGTGTGCTGCGCGCGCTGTCCGGGCCTTCCGGGTGGCTCCGGCGCCCGGGGCCGGGGCCTGCGCCCCGTCGTTCCGGTGATCACCATGCTGCTGCCGCCGGTGCCCGCGGGGAAGGTGTTGCGGCTGTCACCAACGGGCCCGGCACCTTGGTGACAGGTCTCGTTTACGATCACGGTCACGGGCGTCCGCGGCGGGCCGCGGGGGCGAGTGGCCGGACGACAGCTGGGGGGCTGGGGCATGCTGCAGGCGCTGGGGCTCGGGGCGGACGTGGAAGCCGTCTACCGGGGGATGCTCGCCGATCCGTCCGGCGGTGTCGCCGAGTTGGGCGCCCGCCTCGGCCTGACGGAGGAGCAGGTCCGCGCGGGGCTCGACCGGCTCGTCGACCTCGACCTGCTGCGCCCCTCGCGGGACTGCCCCGGCGCGCTGCGCGCCGTCCGGCCCGAACTGGGGCTGGAGCTGCTGCTGCGCCGCCAGGAGGAGGAGCTCGTACGGCGGCAGCAGGAGCTGGCGCGCAGCAAGGCGGCCGCGGCGCAGGTGGTCTCCGAGTTCGCCGAACTCCGGCCGAACACCGAGGTCGACGGCGCCGAGCGGCTCGTCGGGATGGACGCGATCCAGAGCCGTCTGGAGGAGCTCGCCCACGGACTCGTCGGGGAGTGCCTGGCGATCCTGCCGGGCGGGGCGCTGTCGGAGGCCAGCCTGGAGGCGTCCCGGCCGCTGGACCGGCGGGCGCTGGCCCGCGGCATCGAGATGCGGTCGGTGTACCAGGACAGCGCCCGCAACGATCCGGCGACGCTGGCGTACGCGCGCTGGCTGACCGGGCAGGGCGCCCAGGTGCGCACCAGCCCGCTGCTGCCCCCGCGCCTGCTGGTGTTCGACCGCACGGTCGCGGTCGTGCCGATCGACCCCGCCAACTCCCGCCTGGGCGCGCTGTGTACGCGTGCACCCGGCATCGTCGCCTCGCTGATCACCCTGTTCGAGCAGACGTGGAACGCGGCGGTGCCCCTCGGGGCGGACCGCCCGCGCCCCGGCGGCACGCAGCCGACCACGGCCGAGCTGGAGCTGCTGCGGCTGCTGGCGTCGGGCATGACCGACGAGGCGGCGGGGAAGCGGCTGGGGGTGTCGCTGCGGACGGTCCGGCGGCAGATGGCCGCGCTGATGGAGCGCCTGAACGCCACGAGCCGCTTCGAGGCGGGCCTGAAGGCGGCGCAGCAGGGCTGGCTCTGACGGGTCGGCGGGTGTGATCGGCCTGCCGCCCCGGTGAGGCTCCGGACGGAGCGCTTCCCCGAACCGGAGCCGGGGTCGATTGTCAGTGGTGGGTGACAAAGTAAGGACATCGGTTCGGAAGAAAAAGACGGGGAGCAGTCGTGTCCGGAAACCAGAACTACATCAATCACGTTGCCCTTGTGCTGGACGCAAGTTCGTCGATGTCGCACCTGAACGACAAGGTCGTGGAAGTCGCCGACCGCCAGATCGAATACCTGGCCCGCCGCTCCAGGGAACTCGACCAGGAAACCCGCGTCACGGTCTACGTCTTCTCGAATCAGGTCGAGTGCATCATCTACGACAAGGACGTGCTGCGCATGCCGTCCTTGAAGCAGCTGTACCGGGTCGGCGGGATGACGGCCCTGCTCGCGGCCACGCTGAAGTCGCAGGCCGAGCTGGCGCAGACGGCACAGCTGTACGGCGACCACAGCTTCCTGACCTTCGTCCTGACGGACGGCCAGGAGAACGCGAGCCACCGCTGCGCGGACGCACCCTCAAAGAGCCCGAAGGCCCTGGTGCAGGCGGTGTCCAAGATGATCGAGACGCAGGCCGACAACTGGACGCTGGCCGTCCTCGTGCCCGACCAGATGGGCAAGCGCGAGGCCATGCAGTGCGGCTTCCCGAAGGACAACATCGCCGTCTGGGACGCCACGAGCACCCAGGGCCTGGAGGAGGCCGGCGAGGTCATCCGGGAGGCCACGGAGAAATTCATGGTGGGCCGCACGAAGGGAATCCGCGGCTCGAAGGCGGTTTTCTCCACGGGCGGCGACGCGGTGAACGAGGCCACCATCAAGGCGGCCGGACTGACCGCGGTGGACCCGTCGGGCTACGAGCTCATTCCGGTGGCCCGGGAGGCGGGCATACGCGAATGGGTCGTGGAAAGCGGTCGCACCTTCAAGAACGGTTCGGCTTTCTACCAGCTCAGCAAGTCGGAGAAAGTCCAGGCGCGGAAGCAGATCGCGGTTCTGGAGAAGAAGACGGACAAGGTGTACACGGGCCCGGAGGCCCGCGCCCTGCTGGGCCTCCCGGACGCGGAGGTCCGCGTCAAGCCGGACCACAACGACGACTTCACCATCTTCGTGCAGAGCACGAGCGTCAACCGCAAGCTGGTCCCCCAGACCCGTCTCCTGCTGATGGTGTGACGGTCGGGCCCGAAGCCGGGGCGACGCCGCAGGGGCCGTGCCGATCGGCGATCGGGCACGGCCCCTGCGGGTTCGTCGTCAGCGCCTCAGGACGTGAAGTAGCCGCTCACGTCCGCGATCACGTCGACGGAGCCCGTGTTGTTCCAGAACGTCACGCGACCGTCCACGACAGGCACCACCACGAGGTTGGCAACGGTCAGACCGGCCGTGTAGTTCAGGTTCGACACGCTCGGACGCCCGGTCCCGTGGGGGTGGACGACAAGGTGCCCGGCTTCCGTGGGGTTGGTCGCCGTGACGTTCAGGACGACGGCCTTCACACCTTGCGCGGGCACACCCGCAACACCGGCCACCCGCACGCTGACCAGACCGCCCGGACCCACCGCACCGGTCCGCGCACCGGTGCCGTCGCGGGTGTCGAGCAGCCGGACCGGGCCCGCCGCCGAGAACGCCGCTCCCGTGGCCGCGTAGTAGCCGGTCACATCGGCGATCAGGTCGACCGAGCCCGCGCTGTTGCGCAGGTCGACCTTCCCGTTCACCACCGGCACCGTCACCAGGTTCGGCACCACCTGCCCGGGTGTGAAGTTCAGGTTCGACGACTGCGGCACCGCCTGCCCGTTCGGATAGACGGTGATGTGCCCCGACTCCGTCGGATCGACTGCGGTGACGTTCATGACCACCGCCGTCACCCCGCTCGCCGGAACACCCTTCACACCCGCCACCTGCAGGCTGACCACACCGCCCGCGCCCACACGCTGCCGCGGCGCGCCCGTACCGTCCCGGGTGTCCAGGAAACGCGACGGGCCCATCGGTACGAACCGGCTGCCCGGCGGAACCGCCGCGGCTGCCGTCACCGTGTACGCCTTGCTGATCCGGCGTCCCCCGATGTAGGGGCCTACGTCGTACAGGCCCGGCTCGAGCCCGTTGGTGTCGACGAGGACCTTCATGGATGTGCCGTCGGGGCTCACGGACAGCGGTATCAGGAGGGTTCCCTGCGCGAACGGATCATCGCTGGGCATGAGCCTCACTTCGGTGCCGAGGCGCAAGCCGGTTCCGTGCACGACGGCCTGGTTGAGCGTGCCCGCGGGCCCGGTCGCCGGGCTGATCCCGCTCACCGAGGAGTCCGAGGCGGTCTTGCAGGCGGCGGAACAGGCCCCCTGCATGCTGTACTCGACCGGTGTGGCGGCTTTCCCCGCGCTGAGCACCAGCACGGCGTCGCCGGCCTGAGCACTGCTAGAAGCGGAGCACAGGCGTCCGGTACACCCGTACCCGGATGCCCCGGCCGGCTGGGTCCAGGAGGGGCCGTTGTGCAGGCTCACGTCCACGGTTCCGGCATGCTCGCCCAGGTCGTTCGCGGTGGTCGGGATCTGCAGCCCGAAGGAGTGGGAGGGCTTCATGGCGACCACGGCGCAGCGCGCGGTGCTCTGCTCGGTGAGCACACCGCTGCGGATGACCGACGAGTCGTCCGACACGCGGTCTGCCGTGCACTCGGCCGCCCAGCCCGCCGCCGTGCCGACCCTCCACGTGTCCACGTGGCTGCGGACCGGCATGCCCCGGTGCGTGGCAGCCGTCACCACCGCGACGTACGACGTCGAACCGGAGGCCCGGCACGACGGCCCCTCCTCCTGCCTGCAGGCGATCCGGCCGGCGGCGTCGACCGCCGTCACCGTGGCGGCGTTGGGGGTGTAGCGGTCGACGGACGTACGGGCACCGAACCAGAGCTTGTCCGACGCAGCAGCGGCGATCCGGATGCAGCGGGCGTCCAGCGCGGACGTGAGGTCGAACGACAGGGAAGGCCCGCCGACCTTGGTGGAGACCGGCGCCGCGCACGCCGCACTGGGCGAAACGTCACGCCGGGCCAGTTCGTACGTGTCGTCGTAGGCCCCTGCCACCATGGCCGTGTAGGGGACGCCGGGAGCGAGAGTGCAGATGTCGGACGCGCACACGCCGCCTGCGGCGTCGGTCACGTAGACCTGCGTCCTCGTCGCCGTGGACAGGCCTCTCTGACCGATCATCTCCACCGTCGCGTGCTGGTCCGCCGGCACGCTCAGGCATGCCTGTCGAGCCGTCCCGGACAGCGACACCCTCGCACCCGGAGTGCTGTCGAAGCCGGTCTGCCGCCACGGGGTGCACCCCGCCGCATCCCCCGTCCGGTGCACCACCAGGCCGTAGGCCTTGGGCGAGGCACCCGTGAGGACCGCGCGGAACGGGGCGGATCCGGTCAGCCGGCAGACCGGGCTGGCCTGTGCCCCGACCCTGCACTGCTCGGTGCCGGCGGCGTCGTAGACGACTGCTGTGACGTCCGTGCCCCCGGCGGGCGGGCGGTTGAGGAGGTAGACGCCCTTGCCGGTGGAGGTCGGCAGGGTCAGGCACCATGCCTGACCCGGGCCGTCGAAGGTTCCGGTGGCCGGGCCCGCCACCAGGCCGTTGTCGTTGCCCGGAGTGCAGCCCCGCGTCTCCCTGGTGGACCTGAACGACATCCCGAACGCGCCGACGTCCCGGATATCCGCCCGGACCACCCACGTGTGGTCGCCGGCAGCCAGGTCGCACCCCGAGTCGTGGAAACAGGTGCTCTGTACTCCGTCCGGCCGGTAGACCTCACCGAGCGGCGGGAAGTCCGCGGAGACCGGGGCAACCGTGTACCTGCCGGCCTGCGCGGCCCGCAGCGTGCGGCACGGTACCGTCGAGGTCATCTCGGGGGCGGCTCCGTACGTCTGGGCCTCCACCAGGGGGCAGCCCTCGGGCCGGGACAGCCGGGCCATGGTGACGCTGTAGGAACCGTACGGGCCCGCCACGACGCGGAAGGGCGCCGTGCCCGAGAGCTTGCAGTCAGGGGCGTCCTCGTAGGAGCACGTCCGCCTGCCCTCGGCGTCGTACACCAGCGTCGAGCTCCGGTACTCCGACACGAGGCGGGTGCGCAGCACGTCGCCGGCGGCCATGTCGAGCGTGTAGCAGTCGCCCGTGGAGAAGACGGGGACCGAACCTCGGAAGACGGTGGGCGAGCCGAGCCTGTGGTCGGTGGCGGCCACGCTCTTGCAGGCGGTGGTGGAGAGCAGCGGGGCGTAGGACAGGCCGATGTCGGCCCGACTCCCGTTCCCGCTCTTCACTTCCAGCGTGTACGTGCCGGCCTGGCTGGTCGGGCACTGCAGCGGTGCGAACGTCTTGTCGGGACCGTAGACGCTTTCGCACGGCACGACGGTCCCGCCGGGGCCCACGAGCTTCCGGAGGGTCTCGTTGGGTGCCTGCAGCAGCACCATGTCCTTCTGCCGCGGCAGGGTGAGGGAGAACCTGGCGGTTGCGCCCTCCTCCACCGTGCAGGTGACCACCGTGTGCGGCGGCAGCACGGCCGGGCAGGCGTCCAGGGTTCCGGCCGCCTTGGCGGCCGTTACGGCAGTTCTCTCCTTCGCCTCGCGCTCGGCCTCCTGCACGGCCGGCGACAGGGCCTGCGGTCCCGCGGCAGGCTTCTCGGCTGCCGGTACGACGGCAGCGGGTGCGGCAGGCGCCGCCGCAGCGGTGCCGGTGTGGCCCGCGAGCGGCGCCACAAGCGCGAGCAGCAGAGCACCCGAGGTGGCGATGGCGCCGCCCCGCCCACGTCTGCTCCGCAGTCTTCTGCCGGTCGGCAGCAATCTCATGAACCCCCCAGTTCGCATGGGCTCGGCCCTGTGACCAGCGCAGGAGCTCCGAGCAGGCGGAGTGTAGCGCTCGCTGGGCGCAGTCCAGGGG
>NZ_RPSE01000295.1:0-7996 GCF_003949955.1 Streptomyces sp. WAC05292 | reverse complement strand
TTCCGCGGGTGGGGCGGGCGTGTCGCGCAGGCCGAGGCGGAGGTGTTCGACGTGGTAGAGCGCCTGGTCGAGGAGGTGCGCGACGTGGTCGTCGTAGAGGGAGTAGACGATCGAGCGGCCGTGCCGCTCGCCGGCGACGAGGCCGAGGTTGCGCAGCAGGCGGAGCTGGTGGGAGCAGGCGGAGGCCTCCATGCCGACGGCGTCGGCGAGGTCGCCCACGGAGCAGGGGCCCTCCTGGAGGCGGGCGAGGATGTGCAGCCGCGAGGGGGTGGCGAGGGCCTGGAGGGTGGCGGCGACGTCGGCGCTACCGACCGCGTCGAGGCGCTCGCGGGTGGTCCTGCCCTGGCTGACGGTTCCGTGGCCCATGGCACCATGATACCGACGACACTTGAAGACCTCTTCAGATGTTCTTGTATGGTGGTCGGGTCCTCCCGCCCGCCCCGAAGGGTCGTCCTGCCATGTCCTCAGGTCTGGAACAGCGCACCGCTCCGGCCGCCGCCGGAACCCGCCGCGCCGCGCCGCCCGTCCGGCGTACGCGGGTCCTCGCGCTGCCGGAGGCCCGGTGGGCGCTGGCGGCGCTGGTGCTCTTCCTGCTGGCCCTGCCCGCGTACCTGTCGGGCGGCCCGGCCTGGCTGTGGGGGCCGCTGTTCGCCGGCTGCTACGCAGCCGGCGGCTGGGAGCCCGGCAAGGAGGGCCTGAAGGCCCTGAAGGGCCGGACGCTGGACGTGGACCTGCTGATGGTCGTCGCCGCGCTCGGCGCCGCCGCGATCGGGCAGGTCCTCGACGGCGCCCTGCTGATCGTCATCTTCGCCACCTCCGGCGCCCTGGAGGCCCTTGCGACGGCGCGCACCGCGGATTCGGTGCGCGGGCTCCTCGATCTCGCCCCGCCGACCGCCGCCCGGATCCGGGCTGATGGGACGGAGGAGGAGGTCGACGCCGCGCGGCTGGAGGTCGGGGACACGATCCTGGTGCGGCCGGGAGAACGCGTCGGCGCGGACGGGCGGGTGCTGGCCGGGGAGAGCGAGGTCGACCAGGCGAGTATCACCGGCGAGCCGCTGCCGGTGGCCCGGCTGGCGGGCGACGAGGTGTTCGCGGGCACCGTCAACGGCACCGGTGCGCTGCGCGTGCGGGTGGAACGCGACCCGGCCGACTCGGTCATCGCGCGGATCGTCCGGATGGTCGAGGAGGCCTCCGCGACGAAGGCCCCCACCCAGCTGTTCATCGAGAAGGTCGAACAGCGGTACTCGGCGGGGATGGTCCTCGCGACCCTCGCCGTCTTCGCCGTCCCGCTGGCGTTCGGCGACGACCTCTCCTCCGCGCTGCTCCGGGCGATGACCTTCATGATCGTCGCTTCGCCGTGCGCGGTCGTGCTGTCCACGATGCCGCCGCTGCTGTCCGCGATCGCCAACGCCGGCCGCCACGGCGTGCTCGCCAAGTCCGCCGTCGTCATGGAGCGGCTCGGCCAGGCCGATCTCGCGGCCCTCGACAAGACGGGCACCCTCACCGAGGGCACCCCGCAGGTCACCGACGTCCGGCCGCTGCCCGGCAGCGGCCTCGACCGGGACGCCCTGCTGCTGCTCGCGGCACGCGCCGAGCACCCGAGCGAACACCCGCTGGCCCGTGCGGTGGTGGCGGCCGCCCGCGAGCGGCAGCCCGTACCGGGCGACGCCACCGGCTTCTCCTCCCTCCCCGGGCGGGGCGTGGCGGCCACGGTCGACGGACAGCGCATCGAGGTGGGCTCCCCCGCCGCGCTCCTCCGCGGCCGCCCCGGTTCCGAACCGGCCCTGGAACCGGGGCCGGACGCCATCGCCTGCGCGGGGGAGGCGGCTGCGCTGGAGGAGGCGGGGCGCACAGCGGTCGTCGTCCTGCGCCACGGCGCCCCCGTCGGGGTGCTCGGCATCGCCGACCGGCTGCGGCCCGACGCGCGGGCGACGGTGGCCGCCCTGGCCGAGCTGACCGGCCGCAGCCCGGTGCTGCTGACCGGGGACAACGAGCGCGCCGCGCGCCGCCTCGCCGCCGAGCTGGGCATCACCGACGTGCGCGCCGGGCTGCTGCCCGAGGACAAGGCCGCCGCCGTCCGGGCGTGGGAGGCGGAGGGCCTGAAGGTCCTGGTCGTCGGGGACGGCGTCAACGACGCCCCTGCGCTCGCGGCCGCCCACTGCGGGATCGCCATGGGGAAGGCGGGCTCCGACCTCGCCCTGGAGGCCGCCGACGCGGTCGTCGTCCGCGACGAACTGGCCGCCGTGCCCGCCGTAGTCGCCCTCTCCCGCACCGCCCGCCGGCTGGTCGTGCAGAACCTGGTGATCGCCGCGGCCTTCATCACCGTCCTGGCGGCCTGGGACCTGGTCGGCACGCTGCCGCTGCCGCTCGGCGTCGCCGGACACGAGGGGTCCACCCTCATCGTCGGCCTCAACGGGCTGCGCCTGCTGCGCGAAGCCGCCTGGCCGCGGCCCGCGGTGCCGTGAGCCCGCGGGCCCGCACCCGGGGCCGCCGCCGCGGCGGCCGCGCGCCGGTCAGCCGTCGCACCTGATGTGCAGGAACTCCTGGTCGCAGCTGAGCAGGAAGCCGCCGGACGGGTCGCCGCCGTGCTCGTGCAGATAGGCGGCGACGGTCTCCCGCGCGGCCGGCGAGTCGAGCGGGCCGACGACGAGTTCGCTGACTTCGAGGGCGGTGGCGAGGTCGGGGAGCCGCAGGGACGCGGGCTGGACGTGCCGCCGCGCGGTGTAGGGCCGGCCCGCCGCCGCGTCGTCGAGCACGGCGGCGGCCCCGTCCAGGACGGGGGTGCGGATGCCGAAGTGGCGGGCCATGGCCACGCAGTCGCTGCCCGGGTGCTGGAGGACGAGGACGAGTTCCCCGCCGGGCCGGACCCAGGACAGCAGGGCGGCGAGGTGGCCGCGCCATTCGGCCTCGGGGACGTAGTAGAGGACGTGCGAGCACAGCACGAGGTCGGCGGGTTCGGGCACGGCCGCGGCGGAGATCGGCACCGGCAGGACCTCCGCCGCGGGGCAGGCGGCCCGCAGTTCGCCCCGCAGGGCGGGATCGGGTTCGATGGCGACGGTCCTGCGGAAGCGGGGGGCGAGGGCGGCGGTGAAGTAGCCGGGGCCGGCCCCGGCGTCCACGAAGACGTCCCGGCGGGGCAGGGCCTCCACCACGTCGAGGAGGTGGTCCCGTTGGCGTTCCTTCTCGTCGGTGTGGGCGAGGTAGGTGCGGAAGACCTGCCGGTAGCGGGGGTGGGAGGGGTCGAGCTCCCGCCATGCGCGGTCGTCCATGTCGGGTCGTCCTTTCGCCGGGTGCCGTCGGGCGCGGTGCGGCGCGCGGTGGAGGGCTCCGGCGTGCCGCGTGCCGGGCCAGCGTAGGGCCGCGGGGCGGAGGGGAGGCGCCGCGGAGGAAGAAGGGTGCGTCAATCGGCCGTGCGGGGGCAGGCGAGCGGCATGACAGGAAACCAGCTCTCGTCACTGGCAGCCGAACCGGCCCCGCCGGGGCCGGTCTGGCTGCATCTGCTGCTGCTCGCCTTCGCGTTGGGCGTGCTCATCCACAGCCTGGCCGGGGGCCGTTGAGCCGCTCCGGCCGAGCCGCCGCATCCCGAGAACCGCCGAGAAAGGAACCGAAGCCCATGAGCGGGAACATCTGGGTCTACCGCCTCACCGTCGGCCGCCTGGAGGGCGTCGACCTGACGGGGTACAAGGTCGAGGCCGTCGACGGCGGCATCGGCAAGGTCGACAAGCACTCGGACGAGGCCGACGCCTCCTGGATCGTCGTCGACACCGGGCCCTGGATCTTCGGCCGGCAGGTGCTGCTGCCCGCCGGGACGATCACCCGCATCGACGCCGCGGAGCGGAAGATCTACGTCGACCGGACCAGGGAGCAGGTCAAGGACGCGCCGGAGTTCGTGCGGGAGAAGCACCTGGGCAGCGCCGACCACCACCGGGAGGTCGGCGGCTACTGGGGCGACGCGCCGCTGGGCCGCTTCTGACGGCGCCCGGTCGGCCCCGCCCCGGCCGCGGGCCGCGCAGCGAGGCCGACCGGGTGACGTTCGGTCCCGGGTGGCCGAGCACCGCCCGGCGTTTCGGCCGCACGACCCGCGCGGGTCGGGGAGGGTGGGGAGCCGCAGGCGGCTCGCAGTGGGCCGCCGTCCGCCGGGAGTGTGAACCATGCGCCGATCTGGTCCCGTCGTCCTCGCCGCCGCCGCACTGACCGGGGCGCTCGCCGTGCCCGCCGCCGCGGCGGACCCGGCGCCGATCACCTCGCCGTACGTGCAGGCCGCGGCCGACGTGAGCCCCTCCGGGGTGCTGCGGCGGGCGAAGAACATCGACTGGGTGCGGCACATCGACCGCGGCCGTTACTGCGTCAACGTGGGAGACCAGGTGAACCTGGCGTTCAGCATCGTCCAGGTCGAGCTGCCCAACTCCAACCGCCGCAGCTTCAGCACCGCGCCGAACGCGGTCTGCGGCACGAACTCCGTGACGGTGTACACGTACGACCTGAACGGCAGCTACGTCGACAACGCCTTCACGGTCGCCGTCCTGTAGCCGCGGGCGTACGTCCGCCGGGCACGCCGGCGGCGCGCGGCCGCGACCGGACCCCCGTCCCGGTCGCGGCCCCGCGGTCGTCCCCCATCCTCCTCCGGGCCGCGCGGCCGGCCCAGGGGCACCGCCCGCCACCATGGGGACCCGGCACGCCATCGCGGGGACCGCAGGCGCCGCGAGAGGGGCATCCCCCGCCGGACTCCCGCGAGCGGCTTGCGCCGGGAGCTGTCCTATGCTCACGCCCTGTGGTTTCGCATGCGCACCAGGGGACGACGTCCTCCGCCCTCACCCGGCTCAGTGTCAACGCCGCTTCCCTGCTCGGCGTCCCCCGGGCCGATTACGGCCACCTGCTCGGTGCGGCGGCGGAGCACCTCGACGACGACCTGTGCCGGATGCCCACGGCCACGAGCAACCGCATCGCGGAACTGGCGACGGCTCACGTGCCGTGGACGGAGCTGTCCCTGCTGCTGACGCGGCAGTCGGCCATCGGAACGTTCGGCGTGTGGGACTACCTGATCACCTCGGCGCCCACCCCGCTCGAAGGCATCCGGGACGCCGCCGCCCACCTGGCCCTCGTCGCCGACACCGGCACGGACACCCTGCGCGTCACCGAGGACGGCGGGCAGGTGACCATCAGCCACGTGAACCGCGCCGACCTGGCCCACGAGGCGGCCTGCGCGGTCCGCGGCTACGCCCTGGGCCTGTGCCGGCAGCGCCTGAGCGAGGCCGCACGGCGGCGGCTCGTCCCGGTCCGCGTGGCCGTGGCGGCCGAGGCGCCCCGCCGGCACGACGCCCTCGCCGGGCTGTACGGCACTCGCGCCATCGACTTCGAGACCCCGGTCAGCTCGGTCACCTTCCTTGCCTCCGACCTCATGGCGCCGACCCCCCACGCCCAACCCGGCCTTTCCGCGGTGCTCCGCCGGCACGCCGAGCAGACCCTCGCCACCGCGATCCCCCTGCACGACTGGTTGGACCTGTTCCGCACGGCGCTGGCCTCCGCGAACGACGGCAGCGGCCCGTCGCTCGCCGGGGTGGCGCGGCGGATGGCCGTCAGCACCCGCACCCTCCAGCGGCGCCTCGACGAGCACGG
This sequence comes from Streptomyces sp. WAC05292, assembly GCF_003949955.1. NCBI lineage: Bacteria > Bacillati > Actinomycetota > Actinomycetes > Kitasatosporales > Streptomycetaceae > Streptomyces > Streptomyces sp. WAC05292. Next base: position 2,380 of record NZ_RPSE01000295.1, on the reverse strand, counting down.
CACCACCTGGAACGGTGAACTGGACAGGCTGCGCCGGGACCTGGTCACCCGGCTGCTCGACACCACCGACCTCGGCATGGACGCGATCGCCTCCCGCAGCGGGTACGCCGATGCCCGCGCCCTGCGCCGCGCGGTCCGGCGCTGGTACGGCACCACACCGGCGGCCCTGCGCAGCGCGGCCCGCGGGTGACCGGGCGGCATCCGGGGAGACGGCTCCGGCCGCCCGGGAGACCGGGCGGCCGGATCGTGCTGACGCGCGGGGAGGGTCAGCCGGCGAGGAGCGTGAGGGTGTCGATCACGCGGTTCGAGAAACCCCACTCGTTGTCGTACCAGGCGACCACCTTGACGTGGCGGCCGTCGACGCGGGTGAGCGCCGAGTCGAAGATCGAGGAGGCGGGGTTGCCGACGATGTCGGCGGAGACCAGCGGGTCCTCGGAGTACTCCAGCACGCCGGCGAGGGGGCCCTCGGCGGCGGCGCGGTACGCCGCCAGGACGTCCTCGCGGGTCACCTCGCGCGACACGGTGGTGTTCAGCTCCACGATCGAGCCGACCGGGACCGGGACGCGGATCGAGTCGCCGGACAGCTTGCCGTCGAGGTTCGGCAGGACGAGGCCGATCGCCTTGGCGGCGCCCGTCGTGGTGGGCACGATGTTGACGCCGGCGGCGCGGGCGCGGCGGGGGTCGCGGTGGGGGCCGTCCTGCAGGTTCTGCTCCTGCGTGTAGGCGTGCACCGTCGTCATGAAGCCGTGCTCGATCCCGGCGAGGTCGTCGAGGACGGAGGCGAGCGGCGCGAGCGCGTTCGTGGTGCAGGAGGCGTTCGAGACGATCGTGTGCACGGCCGGGTCGTAGGCGGAGGTGTTCACGCCGTAGGCGAGGGTGACGTCCGCGCCATCCGACGGCGCGCTGACGAGGACCTTCTTCGCGCCGGCCTTGATGTGGGCGGCGGCCGCGGCGGCGGACGTGAAGCGGCCGGTCGCCTCCAGCACGATGTCGACGCCGAGCTCCGCCCAGGGAAGCTGCTCCGGCTCGCGTTCGGCCAGGACCTTGATGCGGCGGCCGTCGACGACCAGGACGTCGCCCTCGACGGTGACCGGGCGGCCCAGGCGGCCGGCGGTGGAGTCGAACGCGAGCAGCCGCGCGAGGGTGGCCGGCTCGGAGAGGTCGTTGACGGCGACGACCTCGAGGTCGGTGTTGCGTTCGAGCAGCGCGCGCAGCACGTTGCGTCCGATGCGGCCGAACCCGTTGATGGCGATGCGAGTCATGAGCGGTGTCCCCTTCTCTGTTCGGCACCAGATTCGCCCGCGGCGCCCGGGCGGGGACAGTGGCGTGATCGCCACGGTTCAAAAGGATCTCGCCAGCCGGGCAGGGCCCGTCATTTCCCGCTATTCGCCGCGGGTGAAGGTGCGCCGGTACTCGGTGGGGGTCGTGCCGAGGATCCGCTGGAAGTGCAGCCGCAGGTTGGCGCCGGTGCCGAGGCCGACGTCGGCGGCGATCTGCTCGACGCTGCGCTCCGAGCGTTCGAGCAGCTCGCGCGCCCTGTCGATACGGGCCCGCATGATCCACTGCATGGGCGTGTAGCCGGTGTCGTCGGCGAAGCGCCGCGAGAACGTCCGGGAGGAGACCGCCGCGTGCTCGGCGAGGGCCTCCAGGGTCAGCGGCTCGGCCAGCCGGCGCAGCGCCCACTCGCGGGTGGCGGCGAACCGCTCCCCGAGGGGTTCGGGCACGCTGCGCGGCAGGTACTGCGCCTGTCCTCCGCTGCGGTACGGGGCCGCGACCAGGCGGCGGGCCGCATGGTTGGACGCGGCGACGCCGAGGTCGCCGCGCAGGATGTGCAGGCACAGGTCGATGCCCGAGGCGGCGCCCGCGGAGGTGAGCACGCTGCCCTCGTCGACGAACAGGACGTTCTCGTCGAGCCGGATCCGCGGATGCTTCGCGGCGAGCGCCCGCGCGTAGTGCCAGTGCGTGGTGGCTCGCTTGCCGTCGAGGAGGCCCGTCGCGGCCAGGGCGAAGGCGCCCGTGGAGATGGCGGCGAGCCGGGCGCCCCGCTCGTGGGCGGCGGTCAGCGCAGCGAGGACGCCCTGCGGAGGGTCGTCCCGGTCGGGGAAGCGGTAGCCGGGGACGAAGACGATGTCGGCCCACGCGAGCGCGTCCAGCCCGTGGTTCACGTGGTACGACAGCCCGTCGCCGCCCGCGACGAGGCCGGGGGCCGCACCGCACACCCGCACCTCGTACGGCATGCTCGCCCGGGTGGTGAAGACCTGGGCGGGGATGCCGACGTCGAGCGGTTTCGCTCCTTCGAGGACGAGGACGGCGACGCGGTTCAGACGGGAGGACGACACCCGTCCGAGGGTACGCGCCGACACGGCGGGCGCGGCGGGGC
>NZ_RPSE01000294.1:0-8010 GCF_003949955.1 Streptomyces sp. WAC05292 | reverse complement strand
GGCCGGGGGACGGCGGGCAGGGTGTCGGCGCCCGGGGCGCGCAGCCAGAGGGATCCGCTCACCACAGGCTCCCGTCGGCGGCGAGTTCGCGGTACCAGGGGTCGGCGAGCCGCTGGGTCCAGTCGTCGCCCTCGTGGACGGGCAGGACGGGCTGGCCGGCGAGTTCGCGGTAGATGTGGCGGAAGCCGTCGACGGACTGGTGGAGGGTGAACTTCTCGATGACGCGCCGCCGGGCGAGCCGGCCGAGCTCGGCGCGGCGGGCACCGTCCCGTAAGAGGGCGAGGGCGGCGCGGGCCATGGTCTCCGGTTCGCGGGGCGGGACGACGAGTCCGGTGTCGCCGACGGCCTCCCGGACGCCGCCGACGTCGGTGGAGACGGTCGTGCGTCCGCAGGACATGGCCTCGATGATGCTGAAGGGGAAGCCCTCGCTGATGCTGGAGAGCATGACGATGCTGCCGGCGGCGTACGCGTCGGCGACCCGCTCGATGCGGCCCTCCCAGGTCACTCCGTCGGCGACGCCGAGTTCGGCGGCGAGCTTCTCCAGGCCGGTCTTGTGGTCCTCGCAGCCGGCGGGCACGGGGCCGAAGAGGCGCAGCCGCAGCTCGGGCAGTTCGCGGCGCATGAACGCGTAGGCCCGCAGGAGGGTTCCGAGGTCCTTGATGGGGTCGATGCGGCCGCACCAGCTGAGGGTGGGCACCTCCGGCTCGGGGCCGGCGTCGGGGAAGGCGTGCGGGTCGACGCCGTTGTAGACGGTGCGGATCCTGTCGGCGGGTGCGCCGCCGCGCTCCTCCCAGCGGCGGTTGTACCGGTTGCAGGGCGTGATCAGGTCGGCCTGCCGGTAGCCCTCGGTGTTGAGCTCGCGGTAGAAGCCGAGGACGAGGGCCTTGACGGGCCAGCGCTGGGCGGCGCTGCGGTAGCCGAGGTAGCGCTCGCGCAGGTAGATGCCGTGCTCGGTGAGCAGGAAGGGGACCCCGTCCAGGTGTTTCGCGGCGAGGGCGGGGAGCGTGGCGATGCCGCTGCTGACGGCGTGGGCGACGCAGTCGGGCGGGATCCGCACGCACAGCGGACGCAGCGCGTGCTCCAGCAGGTCGGTGGCGGTCAGCGCGTCGTGGACGGTCGGTGCCGCGGCGGCGGTGGGCAGGCCGGGGCGGGTCCAGACGGCCGTGAGCAGGCGCAGGACGGACTCGGAGCGCAGGGCCGGCGCGAGCTGCCCGGCCCGGGCGAGCACGGCGAACTCGCGCAGCGCCTCGCGGAATCCGCCGGCGGCGGGGTCGAGCAGGGACAGCAGGAAGGTTTCACAGGTTTCGGCGAAGCGGCGCCGCGCCGCGCCTCCCCGGAGCCTGCGGCCGCGTCCGGGAGGCGGCCCCCACAGCGGGAAGGAGGTGTGCCGGTAGACGTTGCGCGGCAGCTCCCAGGCGACGGGCTCGCGGCCGGTGCCGGTCAGGGCCGTGACGTTGAAGTCGACTTCCGGCATGCCCCGGACCAGTTGGTCGCACCAGGTGCTCACTCCCCCGTGGACGTGCGGGTAGGTGCCTTCGGTGAGCATGGTGACGTGGCGCCCATGGCTCATGCGGTGTGTCCCCCCAAGGACTGTTGCGTCGGTTCGCGCAGGAGCAGGACTGCGGCCGAGCGGGCTGCGCGGCCCGCTCGGCCGGGTGGATCGGAGGGCCCGGCTCAGCCGGGCAGGCGGAGCACGACCGCGCTCTGCAGGAGTTCGGGCCCGGTCCAGGCGGAGCGGGTCCCGGCGTACGCGGTGCCGAACTCGGCGGTGCCCAGCAGGAGCTGCTTGCGGGTGCCGGTCGGCGCGGTGACCGGGGCGAGGACGCCGGAGGGCGCCTTGACGGTGACGGTCGTGCCGATGCGGTAGGCGGTGACGCGGCCCGCGGCGAGCGCCTTGTCCCAGGCGGCGCGCCGGCCGAGCTCGACGCCGGTGTCCTTCATGCTCTGGTTGACGAGCGGCGCGCTGGGCGCGAAGAGGGTCCGGTAGTCGTCGAGGACCCGGTCGAGGACGGGGTAGAGGGTGCGGTCCTCGGCGAGGTTGGACTGGTGGACGTAGTGCGGCCGCGGGTCGTTGGCCAGCACGTGGCGCAGGGCGGTGCGGGCCTCCTGCGGGACGATGTGGCCGAGGTAGCCGGTGGCGGTGTCGAGCGGGGCGGGCAGGCAGGTGGAGGTCGCCGGGTTGTCCTCGCACAGGCCGCTGCCGCCGTGGGCGCGGCTGGTGTAGATCCAGTTGTACTCGTCGGCCATCTCCGCGTTGGTGCCCGTGTTGTAGTACACGTTCATCGGGTGGCGGGGGACGGTCAGGGCCGCGCCGACGGGGCGCTGGGCGGGCTCGCGGGAGTTGTCGCTGCCGACCCACTTGACGCCGTTGTCGGCGAGGGCCCCGGCCAGGTTGGGGTTGTCCTGCGGCTGCTGCGGGAGCGTCCTGAGCCCGGAGTGCTCGCCGGTGACGAGTTCGGTGCGGTCGAGGGGGACGCCCTTGGCGGCCGCCCAGTCCACGTTGTCGCGGATCTGCGCCGAGATCTCCGCGCGGCTCATGTACTGGACGTTGCCCTGCGCGTCCTTCTTGCAGGTCCACGGGTCGGCGGCGGTGTCCTGGACGCAGCCGAGGAAGGGGTGCGTGTAGGTGTGGTTGAGCCAGCGGAACCGCGCCTTGTCGGCGAGCAGCTGTGCGGTGAGGGCGTCGGTGCCGCCGTTCTCGGCCTTCCACTCCTCGCCGGCGCCGGCGTTGAAGAGCATGTCGAGCCTGAAGCCCTTGGCCTGCTGCCACTGGACGGCGTACCGGGCGTCGTCGGCGGTCATCCGGATGGTGCTCTCCCGGCCCTCGCCGCCCGCGCAGGCGTAGTCGCCGGGCGTGCAGTTGAGCTCGGTGTTCCAGCGGGCGTCGGGCGCGAGGACGTCGTCGACGTGCACGGCGAAGTAGTTGCGGCTGCGGCCGAGGTGCACGCCCTGGGTGAGCCAGTCGACGATGCCGCGGGCCAGCAGCCGGAACTGCCGCTGGTGCTGGTTGTAGCCGAAGGTGACGACGAGCTCGGTGCGCCCGTCGTGCGCGTACTCGCCCACCAGCGAGGCCCGGCCGGCGCCGGCGGGCGCGTCCACGAAGCTGGTGTAGCCCGCCCGCGGCCGGCCCATGAAGCCGTAGCTCTCCGGGACGAGCGGGGAGTTGTCCTCGAAGGCGACCTCGCCGCCGAGGTAGCCGAACGGGCCGGCCGTGCCGGCGGCGGTGACGGCGGCGCGCGTCCCGTCGAGCTGCCCGCTGTAGCCGCCGTTGTCGGTGTACTCCAGGCCCACGCCGGGGTGGGCCCAGGTGTAGGCGTCCACCTGGCGGATGCCGAACGCCGTCTCGTACGCGGCGAGCGCCGCCATCTCGGCCGAACCCTCGCCGAACGGGTTCTCGTTGGGCAGCACCACGCCCTGGTACTTCGCGCGCGGCCGGCCGTCGACCGTGTCGCTGAGGAAGGCGGCGTCGATGACCGGGCGGCCGCTCGCGCCCAGCAGGACGCGCGTGTAAGGGACCCCGGTGTCGCGGAGCTCCGCGGTGATCGCCTCGACCGAGCTGCCGCCGTCGTCGACGACGAGCACCTTCAGGTCGATGCGCGGTGTGGCCGCGTCCGCCGCCTCGGCGGACGCGGCGGGCAGTGCCATGGACATCAGCGCGGCGGCCGCCAGGGCTGCCGCGGTCCTGCTCGTCCGGTTCCTTATGACCATGTCGGCCTTTCCCCCCGCAGGCGCAACCCGGCGCGGCCCCGGCGGTGGGGCCGGGCCGGGGAGGCTCTGTGGAAATCATGCAAAGGAACCCCGCGTCCCCTTGCGATCGAGTGGCCCGAGTCTCGCGGCAGCCGGAGCGTGCGGAGAGGCAAACCCGGACCGATGACCACGGACGGGTGAACCGGGGGACGCCCTGTTCGAACACCTCGGCAAACCTTCGAGTGGCGTGCGGACAGGCCCCTGCGCGTAGGCTCATTTCTGGCGGCCGCCGGGCCGGAATACGATCGCTGCCGGAAGGCCGTCCACCCACTCGGCCCACAACACAAACGGAAGCGAGACCTCACCACCGTGACTGCTCTGACTCTCAGCACTGCCGGCGCGGCGACGCTGCGCGCCGACGCCCTCGTGGTCGGCGTGGCGAAGGGCCCGAAGGGTCCCGTCGTCGCCGCGGGCGCCGAGGCCGTGGACAAGGCGTACGACGGGAGGCTCGCCGCCGTTCTCGACGCGCTGGGCGCCACCGGCGCCGAAGGCGAGACCACCAAGCTGCCGTCCCCCGACGGCCTCAAGGCCCCGGTCGTGCTGGCGGTCGGCCTCGGCCCGGCTCCCGACGAGGACGAGTCGTTCGACGAGGAGGCGCTGCGCCGCGCCGCCGGCTCCGCGGCCCGCGCGCTGCACGGCAGCAAGAAGGCCGCCTTCGCCCTCCCCCTGGAGGACGCCTCCGCCGTCACCGCCGTCGCCGAGGGCGCGCTGCTCGGCGCGTACGCCTTCACCTCCTACCAGGGCGGCGGGAAGAAGGGCGCGGCCGCGAAGAACGGCGGCCCCAAGCTCCCCCTCGCCGAGGTGGCCCTGCTCGGCGCCAAGCCGCGCGACAAGGAGCACAAGGCCGCGGTGGAGCGCGCGATCGTCGTCGCCTCCGAGGTCAACACCGCCCGCGACCTGATCAACACCCCGCCGAACGACCTCACCCCGGCCGCGTTCGCGTCGATCGCGTCCGCCACGGCCAAGGAGCACGGCCTCAAGGTCCAGGTGCTCGACGAGAAGGCCCTCACCAAGGGGGGCTACGGCGGCATCATGGGCGTCGGCAAGGGCTCCGAGAACCCGCCGCGCCTGGTGAAGATCACCTACACCCACCCCGGGGCGGAGAAGCACCTCGCCTTCGTCGGCAAGGGCATCACCTACGACTCGGGCGGCATCTCGCTGAAGCCGGCCGGCCACAACGAGACGATGAAGTGCGACATGTCCGGCGCCGCCGCCGTGTTCGCCTCGGTCGTCGCGGTGGCCCGCCTGGGCCTGCCCGTCAACGTCACCGGCTGGCTCGCCCTCGCCGAGAACATGCCCTCCGGCTCCGCCACCCGCCCCGGCGACGTGCTGCGCATGTACAGCGGCAAGACCGTCGAGGTCCTCAACACCGACGCCGAGGGCCGCCTCGTCCTGGGCGACGCGCTGACCAAGGCGTCCGAGGAGAACCCGGACGCGATCATCGACGTGGCGACCCTGACCGGCGCGATGGTCCTGGCGCTCGGCGACCGCACCTTCGGCATCATGGCCAACGACGACGCCTTCCGCACCGCGGTCCACGAGATCGCCGAGGAGGTCGGCGAGCAGTCCTGGCCGATGCCGCTCCCCGCGGACCTGCGCAAGACGATGGACTCCCCCACCGCGGACATCGCCAACATGGGCGTCCGCATGGGCGGCGGCCTCGTCGCCGGCCTGTTCCTGCAGGAGTTCGTCGGCGAGGGCATCACCTGGGCCCACCTCGACATCGCCGGTCCGGCCTTCCACGAGGGCGCCCCGTACGGCTACACCCCCAAGGGCGGCACCGGCTCGGCCGTGCGCACCCTGGTCCGGCTGGCCGAGCGGACCGCCACGGGCGACCTGGGCTGACGCCCCCGCCCCACCGCCCCGGCGGTGTGACGCACGACGCACCCCGGCCCCGGACGGCAGGTCCGCGGGGCCGGGGTGTTCACCCACGACGAAATCCGCAGGTTTCTACGCTTCGGTAACCCCCTCGTCCGGCAGAACGACCTGCCACAGTCCGGGCCCGGCGTCCCGCGTTCCCCCGACAAATGCGAAGATGGGTTCTCGGCAGGACAGGGCCCCCACCACAGGGCCGAAGAAACAAGCGGCCGAATACCAGCCGCCGCCCGGTCACAGAGGACCGGTGCCCGGCGCACATGCATGGAGGACGTGACGTGGCGAACGACGCCAGCACCGTTTTCGACCTAGTGATCCTCGGCGGTGGCAGTGGCGGTTACGCCGCGGCTCTGCGCGCTTCCCAGCTGGGTCTGGACGTTGCCCTGATCGAGAAGAACAAGCTCGGCGGCACCTGCCTGCACAACGGCTGCATCCCGACGAAGGCCCTGCTCCACGCGGGCGAGATCGCCGACCAGGCGCGCGAGGCCGCGCAGTTCGGCGTCAAGGCCTCCTTCGAGGGCATCGACATCGCGGGCGTGCACAAGTACAAGGACGACGTCATCGCGGGCCTGTACAAGGGCCTCCAGGGCCTGGTCGCCTCCCGCAAGGTGACGTACATCGAGGGCGAGGGCCGGCTGTCCTCCCCGACGTCCGTCGACGTGAACGGGCAGCGCGTCCAGGGCCGCCACGTCCTGCTGGCGACCGGTTCCGTGCCGCGCTCCCTGCCCGGCCTGGACATCGACGGCAACCGCATCATCTCCTCGGACCACGCGCTCGTCCTGGACCGCGTGCCGCAGTCCGCGATCATCCTCGGCGGCGGCGTCATCGGCGTCGAGTTCGCCTCGGCCTGGAAGTCCTTCGGCACCGACGTCACGGTCATCGAGGGCCTGAAGCACCTCGTCCCGGTCGAGGACGAGAACAGCTCCAAGCTGCTGGAGCGGGCCTTCCGCAAGCGCGGCATCAAGTTCAACCTGGGCACCTTCTTCGAGAAGGCCGAGTACACCGAGAACGGTGTGCGGGTCACCCTCGCCGACGGCAAGACCTTCGAGGCCGAGGTGCTGCTGGTCGCCATCGGCCGCGGCCCGGTCTCCCAGGGCCTGGGCTACGAGGAGCAGGGCGTCGCGATGGACCGGGGCTACGTCCTGGTCGACGAGTACATGCAGACGAACGTGCCGACGATCTCGGCCGTCGGCGACCTGGTCCCGACCCTGCAGCTCGCGCACGTCGGCTTCGCGGAGGGCATCCTCGTCGCGGAGCGCCTGGCGGGCCTGAAGACCGTCCCGATCGACTACGACGGCGTGCCGCGGGTGACGTACTGCCACCCCGAGGTCGCCTCCGTCGGCATCACCGAGGCCAAGGCCAAGGAGATCTACGGTGCGGACAAGGTCGTCGCCCTGAAGTACAACCTGGCGGGCAACGGCAAGAGCAAGATCCTGAAGACCGCGGGCGAGATCAAGCTCGTCCAGGTCAAGGACGGTGCCGTGGTCGGCGTCCACATGGTCGGTGACCGGATGGGCGAGCAGGTCGGCGAGGCCCAGCTGATCTACAACTGGGAGGCCCTGCCGGCCGAGGTCGCGCAGCTCATCCACGCGCACCCGACGCAGAACGAGGCGCTCGGCGAGGCCCACCTGGCCCTGGCCGGCAAGCCGCTGCACTCCCACGACTGATCGTCCCGGGCGCGACGACCACTTCCGCACTTTCACAAGGAGCAACTGAAACCATGGCGGTTTCCGTAACCCTTCCGGCGCTCGGCGAGAGCGTCACAGAGGGCACTGTCACCCGCTGGCTGAAGGCCGAGGGCGAGCGCGTCGAGGCCGACGAGCCGCTGCTGGAGGTGTCGACCGACAAGGTCGACACCGAGATCCCCTCGCCCGTCGCCGGCATCCTGGCCTCGATCAAGGTCGCCGAGGACGAGACCGTCGAGGTCGGCGCCGAGCTGGCCGTCATCGACGACGGCTCCGGCGCCGCGGCCGAGGCTCCCGCCCCGGCCGCCGCCGAGGCCCCCGCCGAGGCCGCGGCTCCGGCCGCCGAAGCCCCCGCGGCCGAGGCGGCCGCCGCCCCGGCTCCGGCCGAGGGCGCTGCCGGCACGGAGGCTCCCGTTCGGCCCGCGCGGCGTACGCGGTCGGTGTCGGAGGGCTCGGCGAGCCAGGCGGCTGCGGTTCCGGCGGAGGGTGCGGAGGCTCCGGTGCGTCCGGTGCGGCGTACGCGGTCCGCGGCGGACGGCTCGGCGAGCCAGGCGGCTGCGGCTCCGGCGGAGGGCGCGGAGGCTCCGGCCCGGCCCGCGCGGCGTACGCGGTCCGCGGCGGACGGCTCGGCGAGCCAGGCGGCTGCGCCCGCGACCCCGCCCGGCGAGGGCGGGGCCCCGGCAGCCGCGGGGGAGGAGCGGCC
>NZ_RPSE01000293.1:0-8061 GCF_003949955.1 Streptomyces sp. WAC05292 | reverse complement strand
GCATCAGCAGCCCGACCAGTTCGACCACCGGGACCCCCGCCCCGTCGCGCCTCCGCGTCGCGGGGCGGGGGTCCCGGTGGTCGAACTGGTCGGGCTGCTGATGCTGCTGGCGGTCGCGACGGTGGTGTACGCCGTGGCCGGACCCGCCGGTTTCTCCTCGATCGTCAGCGCCGGCGGCGGCCTCTTCGCCACGTGGCGGGCCTTCCGCGCTCCCGAACGCACGGCTCCCGAACGCATGCCCGACCCGGCGGACGGCGGGGCACCCGAGGGCAGGCGCGAGGCCTGATCCGCCCACGCGGCCGGCGGTCCCGTCGAAGCCCTCGGCGGGACCGCCGGTCCCACCCCCGGCGCGTGTCTCGTTGCCGGGTCGATCACAGCGCGCGAAGAGACCGACTCCTCCGGAGCGGGTCATCCTGAGGTGGCAGCCCGGGGACCGCGCTGCCGCCCCGCCGCTCAAGGGAGGTTCGAAGGGGGCACGATTCGGGGTGGGGAGATTGGCCCGTGCCAGTGGACGCGTACGGGAGGTGCGATGAGCGCGACGAGCGCGGGCGGGGCGTGGGTGCGCCGGTTCCATCCGGCGCCGGAGGCGGCGGTGCGGCTGGTGTGCCTGCCGCACTCCGGGGGGTCGGCCAGTTATTTCTTCCCCTTCTCTCGGGCGCTCTCCCCCGCCCTGGAGGTGCTCACCGTCCAGTACCCGGGGCGGGGTGACCGGCGGGCGGAGCCGTTCGTGACGGACGTGCAGGAGATGGCGGACCGGGTGTACGCCGAGCTGCTGTCCTGGTCGGACCGGCCCCTCGCGTTCTTCGGGCACAGCATCGGCGCGACCGTCGGCTTCGAGGTGGCGCTGCGGCTGGAGGCGGCGGGCATCGAGCCGCTCGTGCTGTTCGCGTCGAGCCGCCGGGCGCCGTCGACGCACCGGGAGGGCGAGTACGACAACATCGGCGACGACGAGTGGGTGCTGTCCACCGTGAAGGACCTGGGCGGCACCCCGGACGAGCTGCTCACGGACGACCGGCTGCTGCGGATGAGCCTGCCCGTGCTGCGGGCCGACTACGAGGCCGCGCGCTCCTACCGGTACCGGCCCGGGCCTCCGCTGCGCTGCCCGATCGTGGCGCTGGTCGGGCAGCGCGACACGAAGGTGTCGCTGCGCGAGGCGGCGGCCTGGCGCGGGCACACGGCCGCGGAGACGGAGTTCCACTGGTTCGACGGCGGGCACTTCTACCTCAACGACCACGTCGAGGATGTCGTGGGGCTGGTCCGGAAGCAGTTGCTGCCCGCCGCCGTCTGAGCGGCCGTCAGCCGCTGGGGCCTTGCGGTGCCGCCGTGCGGAGCGTGCGGGCGAGGCCGCGGGCCGACGCGGCGACGGCCACGGGCGGCGGGCGCCAGCCGTGCGCGCCGATGCGCCGTGCGACCTCGTACGCGAGCTGCCCGGCGCCGGAGTAGCCGCCGAGCAGCAGCGGTTCCCCGGCGGCGAGCGCGGGCCGCAGGGCGCGCAGGCAGGCGGCGGCGTCCGCGGGCGGTGCGACGGTGGCGAGGGCCTGCGGGCCGCGGTGGGCGTCGGCGACGGCGGTGTAGGAGTCGGCGGTCGCGCCGGGCGGCGGGATGAGCAGGACCGTTCCGGCGCCGGGATACGCTGCCGGCCGCAGCTCGACCAGGCCGGTGGCGCGGGTCGCGGGCGGGCCCGTCGGCGTGGCCGGCCCGACGGCCTCCGCGAGGAGGCGCAGGAACTCCTTCGCGGGCGTGATGCCGTCCGTGTCGGCCGGGAGTTCGCGCAGCAGCAGCGCGGTCTGCGCGAGCGCCGCCTCGGCCTCCCCGTCGGGGACGCGGGTGCGGTCGTTCACGGCGGTCAGCACCAGTCCGCCCTCGCAGTCGTGGTGCGCGCGGATGCTGATCGGCAGCGCCGTGTACGCGTCGACGGCCTGCGGCCGCCCCAGCTGTACGCCTTCCTCGGCGAGCTCGGCCTCGACCGCGACGGGCGGCCCCGGGTGGAAGGGCGGCCCCGCGGGCGGGTCGAACGCGAGCAGTGAGGCGGTCAGTTCGCTGTCGCCGCCGCGGCCGCTCCAGGCGTGGATCTGCCCGTGCGAGACCCATTCGTACGAGGACGCGCCCAGCGCGGCCCCGGCCAGGTCCGCGAGCAGCCGGGTGACGGGCGCCGCCGGGTCGACGCGGACGTGCAGCGGCAGCGGCCCCTGGAGCGGGGCGGGCAGGCCGGAGGCGCCGCGGAGGGTGATGCCGCGCCCGGATGCGGCGACGGCGAACGCGACGGGCGCCGGCCGGAACCCGGAGCCGGTCCCGCGGTGCAGCAACAGCGCCCAGGCGGCGCCGAGCGCGGTGGATTCGGCGGCCCCGTGCCGTGCGGCCCATGCGCGCAGCCGGACGGCTTCGCCGGGGGTCAGGCGGATCCGGGCGCGGCCGTGCCCGGTACGGGCGGGCCGGTCGCCGCGAGCAGCGGCGGCCGTGGCGGCCGTGGCGGGGGGCAGGGTGCGGGAGTCGGGCGGGGGGACGGCGCGGGCCCAGTAGGCGCGGGGGGCGGTGTCGTCCTGGCGGGCGAGCCAGTCGAGGTGGTCGCGGACGTCGGGGCGGCGTTCGCCGCCGCGGGTGCGGCCGGCGGCGAGGTAGGCGCGGTAGAAGGAGCGCAGCAGCAGCCGGACGCTCCACCCGTCGAGCAGGGCGTGGTGGAAGGTGAGGATGACGCGGGTGGGGCCGGTGGGGCCGGCCTGCTCGTCGAGCAGCGCGATGCGCAGCGGGCCGGGGCGGTGCAGGTCGAAGGGGCGGAGGCGTTCGCCGACGAGCAGGGAGTGCCAGTCGGCGGAGCCGTACGGGTGGCGTACGGGGTCGGGGGCGGCCTCCGGGTGTACGACGACGCACGGCCCGTCGGCGGCCGATCCGGCGGCATGCTCGGCGAACGCGGCCCGGAGCACGGGCTCCTGTGCGGACACCGCCCGCCAGGCGTCGCGGAAGCGGCGGGTGTCCAGGGGCCCGTACCAGCGCCAGTGCAGCTGCTCGACGTGCAGCGGCGCGGCCCCGGACCGCGCGGTGAGCGCGTCGAGCAGAACTTCCCGCTGCCGGGCGGATGCGGGCATCCGGGACAACGGTACGACCACGGCCCGGCCGCCCCCGGCCCCGCCCCGAGCGGCCGCGGTACCGGCACCGGCGCCGGCGCTGGCGCTGGCGCTGGCGCCGGCGGCCCGAGCGTGCTCCCGGGCACGCACCCCGTCGGCCTCGGCACCGGCCCGGCCGACCACGGCAACGGCACCGGCACCGACCGCGTCCGCGTCCGCGTCGCCCACCGCACCAACGGCCCTGCCGGCACCGGCCTCACCGTCAGCACCCGTGGCACCGGCCGCACCGGCGACACCACCTGCACTGGGCACATCGGCCGCATTAGCCGCACCAGCCGCACCAGCCGCATCGGCGGCATCGGCGACATCGGCGACATCGGCGGCACCAGCCGCATTAGCCACACCGGCCGCATTAGCCGCGCCAGTCACACCGTCGGCGCCGGCCGCACCGGCCGCGCGTAGGCCGCTTCCCACACCAGGGGCACCTGTGGCAATTGCCGTCCCGGTGGCACCGCCCACAGCGGCCGCGCCTGTGGCACCCCCCGCACCGGCGGAATCGGTGGAACGGGCGGTGTCACACGCCTCGGCGACACCAGCGGAACCTGCGACACCGGTGGAACCTGGGGCATCGGCGGCACCAGCGGCATCGGCGGCACCAGCCACGCCCGCGTTTCCCTCACCGGCCATCCCGCTCGCAGCGGCCACACCGGCTGCCGGGACCGCAGCAGCCGCGGTCCGCGGCGACGCGGCGGTCAGCAGGTCGGCGAGGGCGCCCGCCGGGCAGTGGCCCGACTCCAGGTGCAGGGTGTGGTGGGTCGCGGAGTGCCGGTGCAGGGTGTGGGTGCTCGGCGGGAGTGCCGCGAGCGCGGCCTCCAGGGCGTCCGGGTCAAGTGGGCCGCGCAGGTCCAGGGCCGGTGCGGGACCTGGGGCGATGACCACGGTCAGGGCGGCTGCCATCCGTACCCCTCCTCGGCGTGGGCCTGCAAAGGGGACCATGATGCATGCCCATGCCACGTATCGCTGACGCGGCCTGACGTGCCGCCGGGGTGACGGCGGAGCCCCGCCGGAGGGGGCGTGGGTGGAGGGGTTCCGGCGGGGCCCTGCCGTGCCGCGGCCGCATGCACCGCGGGTCTGGGGCCGACCCGCCGGGAGCGGCGGGCCGGGTTGGCGGCCGGCCGGCCGCGGGCGGTCGGCCACGTTCGAGGGCCTGCCCTCGGGGCGGTGGGCCGAGTCGGCGGACCGGCTCACCGGGCGGCAGGCCGAAGGCGGCGACCGACCCGTGGTACGCGGTGGGCGGTCGGGGTCGACCCGCCGGGCGGCGGGCCGGAAGTGCGGTCGGTGATCCGAGGGAAGCCACCGGCCAGGGTCTGAGCCGACCCACCGGCCGGCGGATCGGGGTCGCGGCTGACCCGTAGGCGGCTCACCTGCCGGACGCGGCTCACCTGCCGGGTGCCGCGCACCCGCCGGGTGCCGCGCACCCGCCGCATGCGGTGCCCGCAGCGGGCAGCGTGCCGGGTCGGAGGCGACCCACCGGTCGGCGGGCGCGGCCGCCTGCCTGGTGTGGCGCCCGGCTCCGGACGAGTTGCTCCCAGCGGGCCGATCGCCGACTCCGGCCCGCTGCAGCCCGCCGGCAGGCAGGCACCGACTGGGCCGGCTGCTGCCTGTGGGCCGGCTTCCCGCACGCGGGCCGGCCACCGGCACGCGTGCGGCCGGGGTCGGCGGCTGCCGCGGCAGCCCCGCCGCGTGGGCCCGGACTCCCGCTACAGCATCCGCACCGCTGTCTCCGCGTGCTGCTTCGCCAGAGCCAGCGTCGCCGTGCTGTTGCGGCCCAGGGCCTCGCGGACGTACTGGCGGGCCTGTGCCACCGTCGTGCCGGGGCCCAGTACGCGCTCCACCGCCTCCTCGCGCAGCAGGACGCTGTGCTGGGAGACCGCGGTGACGCCCGTCTCGTCCGGGATGACCGACCACTCCCCCGTGTGCGCGGCCATCAGTGCGGGCGTGGTCGTCTGCTTGTAGACGATGCGGCCGGCGTGCGGGAAGCAGACCCGTACCGACTCCGTGGTGTGCACCGAGCCGTCCGCGGTCAGCGTGTCCATCGCCATCAGCTGCACCCCCGGCTCGTCCTCCCTGACGTCGAGCCGGGAGACGTGCGGCAGCAGCCGCGGCCAGTCGGCGACGTCGTACAGGAAGGCGTACACCAGGTCCGCGGGGCCGTCGATGCGGACGGAGTCCTCGAAGGTGAGGAGCAGGTCGTCCAGGCGGCTCCACTGCTCGGCGGTCTCCTTCAGCTGCGCGAGCTCCGCGCGGCTGTTGGTGTCGGTGGCCCGCCGGACCCATGCGGCGTCCGCGGCCCGGTCCCCGTCGACGGTGAAGTCGTGTTCGAGGAGCAGGCGGCAGCGGCCCGGGCCGCGCGGCTCGACCGTCCAGCTGCCGCCCATGGCCGTGGTGGGGGCCGCTGGCAGCTCGTGCCGGAAGTCGATGCGGTGCCGGGTGGCGTCGAGGGTTCGGCGGGAGAGCCAGGACCGGACGGTTCCGTTCGCCGTGGCCCACATGTGGAACCGGTCGTGGACGCCGTCGAAGTCCAGGCGCTCCACGTGGATGCTCGCGGGGACGAACAACGGCCACTGGGTCGTGTCCGCCACCAGCCCGTAGACCACGCCGGCCGGCGCGGCGACGTCCATGGTGTAGGACGCGCGGTGCACTCGCTGGACAGCCATCACACACCTCTCTCACGCTTGATGCAGAGTCTGTCGGCATCCGCTGGAGCCCCCGTGGAGCCGTCTTGGAGCCGCAGGCCGTCAGGCCGTCAGGCCGCCCGCGCCGCCTGTGCCGCCGGCTGCGCCGCAATCGCCCGCGCCGCCGCCGCGCGCGCCGCGGCCTCCGCGTCCCGTTTCGCGTGCGTCATCGTCACCGTGCTGTTGCGGCCCAGCGCGTCGCGTACGTAGCGCCGGGCCGCCGCCAGGTCGGCGGTCGGGCCCAGGACCCGCGTCACCGCGTCCGGCCTCAGGACGACGCCGTGGCGGGAGGTGACCGTCGAGCCGCGGGCGTCGCCGGTGACCGTCCAGACGCCGGTGTGCGCGGACATGAGGGCCGGCGGCCGGGTCTGCTTGTAGACGATGCGGCCCTCCTCGGGGAAGCACACCCGCACCGACTCGGTGGTGTGCGACGACCCGTCGGCGGTCAGCGTGTCCATCGCCAGCAGCTGCACCCCGGGGAGGGCCGGGTCCTCGGTGAGGTCGAGGCGTGCGACGTGCGGCAGCAGTACGGGCCACCGGTCGGCCCGCTCCAGGAAGGCGTACACCCGCTCCGGCGGGGCCTCCACGCGGACGGTGTCCTCGAAGGTCATCACGAGCTGGTCCATGAGCGCCCACCCGCCGGCGATGCGGGCGAGGCTGTCGAGTTCGGCGCGGCTGTTGGCGTCGGTGGCGCGCTCGACCCAGGCGATGTCCTCGGGGTCGTCGCCGCTGACCCGGAAGTCGTGCAGCAGCGTCAGCCGGCACCGGTCGCCGCCCAGCGGCTCCACCTCCCACGTGCCGGTCATCTCGCTCAGCGGCGGCGCGGCGGCGTCCTGCCGGAACTCGATGCGCCGGTTCCCGGCGTCGAGGATGCGGCGCGACGTCCACGTCTTGACCTGGCCGTTCGCGGTGGCCCACATCCGCAGGTGCTCGTGCGTCCCGTCGTGGGCGAGGCGGTCCACGTACACGTTGGGCGGGAAGAGCAGCGGCCACTGCACGGGGTCGGCGATGAGCCCGTAGACGACGCCTGCCGGCGCGTCGACCTCGATGTCGTGCACCGTCCGGTGCGTCTCCCCCACTGCCTCGGCGATCTTCGTCACGGTCCCTGCCGCCCCTCTCTCCGCCATCAGAAGTTCCCCAGTCCGCCGCAGACGTTGAGCGCCTGGGCCGTCACCGACGCCGCCAGGTCCGTGGTCAGGTAGCCGACCATGGCCGCGACCTCTTCCGGTGTCGCGTACCGGCCCAGCGGGATCTTCGCCTCGAACTGCTCCTGCACGTCCTCGACGGTGGTGCCCCAGGCCGCCGCGTACCCGGCGCGCACCCGCTCCGCCATGGGCGTCTCGACGTACCCGGGGCAGACGGCGTTCACCGTGACCCCGGTCGGTGCGAGCTCCTTGCCGAGGGCCTTGGTGAAGCCGACGACGGCGTGCTTGGAGGCCGAGTAGGGCGCGCCGAGCAGGACGCCCTGCTTGCCGGCCGTGGAGGCGATGTTGATGATCCGGCCGTTCGCGGCGTCCGCGAGGCCGCCGTTGCGCAGCGCCTCCCTGGTCAGCAGGAAGACGCCGTTCAGGTTGGTGTCGATCACGTCGTACCAGAGCTCGTCGGTGATGCCGGCCGTGGGGCCGCCGCCGCTGCGTCCCGCGTTGTTGACGAGGACGCCGATCGGCCCGAACCGTGCGACGCAGGCCGCGACGAGTGCGGCGACCGACTCGCCGGAGCGGACGTCGGCGGCGGTGCCGTCGACGTCGAGGCCTTCGGCGCGCAGTTCGGCGACGGTCTTCTCGACGGCTTCGGGGGTCCGCGCGCAGAGGAAGACGCGGTGGCCGCGCCGGCCGAGGTCGCGCGCCACGGCGAGCCCGATGCCGCTCGTGCCGCCGGTGACCAGGGCGACCGGCCGGTGGGGCGCCGGCGCCGGTGTCGGTGTCGGTGCTGTCATCGCTGACCCTCCAGGACTCGTGGTGTGGACTCGACCGTGTCGCGGACCGCTGGAGATCCGCCGGACACCTGCTGGAGGACCTGTCGGCGCTGCTGCTCCGCCAGTGCCTCCGCCCGTGCTTCCGCCCGTGCCTCGGCGTACGGGCGCAGCTCGTGGACCTCGGCGAGCCGGCCCAGCGATGACAGCACCGACACCGACACCGGCGCCGGCGCCGGTGTCGGTGTCGGTGCTGTCATCGCTGACCCTCCAGGACTCGTGGTGTGGACTCGACCGTGTCGCGGACCGCTGGAGATCCGCCGGACACCTGCTGGAGGACCTGTCGGCGCTG
>NZ_RPSE01000292.1:0-8164 GCF_003949955.1 Streptomyces sp. WAC05292 | reverse complement strand
GGCGCGGCCACTCCCGCCCGCTGCCCTGCCGGGCCCGCCTCGTGCCGCGCCGGGGCGGCGGCGGGGCCGGGCTGGGAGCCGCACCCCGTCGTGCGCGGCCCCGGCGGGGGCCTGCCGTGCCGGGGGCGAGGGCGTGGAGCGGCGTACGGGGTCAGGAGGCGGCGCGGTCCTCGTGGGCGATCTCGACGCCCGAGTCGCCGAAGGTGAGGCGGCAGGTGTCCGCGCGGTAGGTGGCGACGGAGACGGCGGCCGTTCCGGCGGCGGTGAAGTAACGGGTGGTGACGACGAGGACGGGGGCGCCTGGCAGGCGGTCCAGTTCCTTGGCGTCGTCGGCGCGGGCCGAGCCGAGCTCGACCGAGCGGTCCTGGCCGTCCAGGGTGAGCCGCTGGAGTTCGCGCAGGACGGCGCGGGCGCGGGCCGGTCCGGCGGGGGCGTCGATGGCGGACAGGCCCGGTACGGAGGCAGTGGGGACGTACAGCAGCTCGGCGGCGACGGCCTGGCCGTGCGTGACGCGGGTCCGGCGCACGGTGTGGACCGGCTGCTCGGCCGCGGTGCCGAGGAGGCCGACCACCGCGGCGGGCGGGGGCGCGTCTGCGGCGTCGACGGCCTCCCAGCCGTCGGCTCCCTCGCCGGGCCAGCCCTGGCCGGCTCCGCCGACGGCGACGCCGACCCGCGGCGGGGCGACGGTGGTGCCGACGCCGCGGCGGCGCTGGAGGCGGCCTTCGAGTTCGAGCTGCTCAAGGGCCTGGCGCAGGGTCGCGCGGGCCACACCGAAGCGGGCGGCGAGCTCCCGCTCGTTCGGCAGGACCTCACCGACGGCGAAGTCGCGGTCGAGTGCCTCGCTCAGGACGGTCTTGAGGTGCCAGTACTTCGGCTCCGGCACCGTTTCCAGCTGCGTGGTCCCCACCCTGACTCCTCCTGCCATCGCTGCAATCGCCGTGTTCCAGCGGCAGTTCCGCGCCCTTGTTTATTAAAGGTTCTTGCACTATCCCTGCGACCATAGGTCGGGGCGGCACCTTGGTCAAGACCAATGGTCCCCCCTTTCCCGGGCAGACCGGGCATTCGCATCACGCCGTTCATGCGATGTTCGCGCACGTCCCGAGCCGCCCCGCGGGGGCACCGGGGGCTCCTCCGCAGACCGCCGGCCGTTCTCCCCGCGGGGCTGCGGGTCCGCTCCGACACGCCCGCGCCACAGGCTTGTAGTGACGCCTTACCGGACGGTAATCATGACGTAGTCATTACTGACAGCCTGTCTCACACGCGTCTCCCCGACGAGGAGCAGCATGACCGCCACGGTTTCCTTCCCGGTCGACACACCGCTGGGCCCCCGCACCGCCACCGTCGCCTACGAGCGCAAGGGCTCCGGTGAACCGCTCCTCCTCCTGCACGGCATCGGACACCACCTCCAGGCCTGGGAACCGGTGACCGACATCCTGGCCGCCGAGCACGACGTCATCGCCGTCGACCTCCCCGGCTTCGGCACCTCCGAGCCCCTGCCGGACGGCGTCCCGTACGACCTGCCGACCGTTGCCGCCGCCCTCGGCTCGCTCTGCTCGGTGCTGGGCGCCGACCGCCCGCACGTCGTCGGCAACTCCCTCGGCGGGCTCCTCGCGCTGGAGATGGGCCGCGACCGCCTGGCCCGCTCGGTGACGGCGCTCTCCCCGGCCGGCTTCTGGACCGAGGCCGAGCGCCGGTACGCCTTCGCCACCCTGCGGGCGATGCGGGTCGGCGCGATGGCCCTGCCGCTGTCGACGCTGGAGCGCCTCTCCCACAGCGCCGCCGGCCGGACCGCGCTCACCGGCACCATCTACGCCCGTCCCGCGCGCCGTTCACCGGAGGCGGTGGTCGCCGAGACGCTGGCCCTGCGGCAGGCCACGGGCTTCGAGGAGACCCTTGCGGCGGGCCGTTCGGTGCGCTTCACCGACGACGTCCCGGGCGTTCCGGTCACCATCGCCTGGGGCTCGCGGGACCGGCTGCTCCTGCCCCGCCAGGGGGTGCGGGCCAAGCACGTCGTCCGCGACGCCCGGCTGGTGCGACTGCGCGGCTGCGGCCACGTCCCGATGAACGACGACCCCGCACTGGTCGCCCGGGTCGTCCTGGACACCGTACGGACCACCGGCCGCCCGGCGGCCTGAAGCGGGGCGCGGCGGGCGGCGGGCGGCGGGCGGCTGGCGGCTGGCGGCTGGCGGCGGGCGGCTGGCGGCGGGGCAGCCGGTCCACCGCCCCGAAAACAGGGCGAAATCGGCCAGATGGACACTTAACCAGCCGGACACAGACCGTTCGTGATCACGCAACACCCCTCCGCCACAGTGGCGTGCATGACTGAACAGCTCTCCGCCCCCGCCCACCACCGCCACCACCACTGGCGCCGCGACGCCGTCGAACTGGCCGCACTGTTCTGCGCCGTCGCGGTCGCCGACGGCATCGCCAACCTCGTCGTGCACGGCCCGAGCGGCCCCGCCCTGCTCGTCGCCTCGGCCGCGGCGCTGGTGTTGACGGCCGCGTTCCACACCTGGTGGGCGCGCCGCCACGGCCACGCACCGCCGCCCGCGAGCACGGCGCCGTCCGATACGAAGCCCGCCGGGGCCGTTTCGGAGCCGGCGGCCGCGCCGGACGCACCCGCCGCGGCCGGGGCCGCGCTGTGGCGGATGCGGACCACCGTGCGCGACGAGCCCGGCAGCCTGGCCGCGCTGTGCACGGCGCTCGCGCGGGCCGGCGTGGACATCCTCACCCTCCAGACACACCCGCTTGCCGAGGGCGGCACCGTCGACGAGTTCCTGCTGCGTGCGCCCGGACGGCTGCCGTCCGCCGGCCTCGCCCGCGCCGTCGCGGCCGCCGGCGGCCGCGACACCTGGATCGAGCGGGCCGACGCGCACGACCTGGTCGACCCGCCGACCCGGCTGCTCGGGCTCGCCACCCGCACCGCGCTGGACGCAGCCGAACTGCCGCTTTCGCTGCGCCGGCTGCTCGGCCGCTGCACCATCCACTCCGTGCCCGCCACCACCCTGTCCGGGCGCCCCAACACGGACGCCGACGTGCCGCCCGAGGGCGTCCTCGAGTCCACGGTGCTGCGGCTGCGCGACCCCTCGGGAGGGGCCATCACCGTGGAGCGGCCCCACCTGCCCTTCACCCCGACCGAGTTCGCCCGCGCCCGCGCCCTCGTCGAGCTCGACGCCCGGCTCGGCCCGCGCGTCCCGCGCAGCCAGGACGTCCTGACGCTGCCGGAGGGCAACGAGATCACCGTGCGCCGTGCCGACGACTCCGACCTGGCCGCCGCCCGCGCCATGCACGACCGCTGCTCCGAGCGCACCCTCGGCCTGCGCTACCACGGGCCGGTCGCCGATGCCGACCGCTACCTCGGCCACCTGCTCGGCCCGCGCTTCGGCCGCACCCTGGCCGCGACCACCGCCTCCGGCAGGCTCATCGCCCTCGGCCACCTGCTGTGGGACGGGGACGAGACCGAGGTCGCCCTGCTGATCGAGGACGAGTGGCAGCGCCGCGGGATCGGCTCCGAACTGCTGCGGCGGCTCGTCGCGATGGCCGTCGAGGCGGGGTGCGGCAGCGTCTACGCGGTCACGCAGGCCTCCAACACGGGCATGGTCGCGGCGATGCGCGGCCTCGGGCTGCCCCTCGACTACCAGGTCGAGGACGGCACCCTCGTGATCACCGCCCGCCTGGAGCCCCTCACCGCCGCTGCCGCGCTGCCGCAGGCGCAGCGGCGGTGCGCGGACTGACGGCCGCGGCCGGGCCGCCGCCCGCGGCCCGGGCGGACCGGCCGCCGAAGCGTCGGCGCTCGCCCGACCCCCTGTCCGCGGGGGCATCCCCCGCGGGCGATCCGGGCGCACCGCCGTGGCACAACGGGCCGGGGTCCGCAGGCCCACAGCGAACGCTGGTGACGGGGGGCCTTCCCCCGTACGAAGATGTCCGCATGTCAGACACCCTCCGCAGCGACGTCCCGTCCCGGCTGCCGCGCCAGGTCGCCGACGCCTACGTCGACGACCTCATCGCACTCGACCCGATCACCGGCACCTACCTCGGTGTCGCGTCGAGTTCGGGCAGCCTCCCGGACTTCTCCCCGGCCGGCCGTGCGGCCGTCGCCGACCTGGCCCGTACGACCCTCGCCCGCCTCGACGCCGCCGAGCGGCTGCCCGGCGCGGACAGCGACGCCGAACGGCGCTGCGCCCGCCTGCTGCGGGAGCGCCTCACCGCCGAACTCGCCGTGTACGAGGCGGACGAGGACCTGCGCACGGTGAGCAACATCCACTCCCCCGCACACGCCGTCCGGGAGGTCTTCACGCTGACCCCGACCGACACGGAAGAGGACTGGGCCGCCATCGCCGAGCGCCTGCGGGCGGTCCCGGCGGCCCTGGACGGCTACCGCGAGTGCCTTCAGCTGGGCCTGGACCGCGGCCTGTACGCCGGCCCGCGCGCCACCGCCACGTTCATCGACCAGCTCGCCACCTGGGCCGGCCAGGACGAGGACGGCACCACCGCCTTCTTCGACGAGTTCGCGGCCGGCGGCCCCGAGGCGCTGCGCGCCGAGCTGGCGGAGGCGGCCTCCGTCGCGACGGAGGCCGTGGCCGGCCTGAGGACGTGGATGGCGCAGGTGTACGCCCCGGCGGTGGCGGGAGCGCCGGACGCGGTCGGCCGCGAGCGGTACGCCCGCTGGTCGCGCTACTACAACGGCACCGACCTCGACCTGGACGAGGCGTACGCCTACGGCTGGGCGGAGTACCACCGGCTGCTCGCCGAGATGAAGACCGAGGCGGCCAGGATCCTGCCGGGCGCGGGGCCGTGGGAGGCGCTGCGGCACCTGGACGAGCACGGCACCCACATCGACGGCGTCGAGGAGGTCCGGGCCTGGCTGCAGGGCCTCATGGACGAGGCCGTCGAGAACCTGGACGGCACCCACTTCGAACTCGCCGAGCGGGTCAAGCGGGTCGAGTCGATGATCGCGCCGGCGGGCGGTGCGGCGGCCCCGTACTACACCAACCCCTCCGAGGACTTCTCGCGCCCCGGCCGGACCTGGCTGCCGACGCTGGGGCAGACCCGCTTCCCCGTCTACGACCTGGTCTCCACCTGGTACCACGAGGGGGTCCCGGGCCACCACCTGCAGCTGGCGCAGTGGACGCACGTCGCCGACCGGCTCTCCCGCTACCAGGCCAGCGTCGGCCTGGTCAGCGCCAACGTCGAGGGCTGGGCGCTGTACGCGGAGCGCCTCATGGACGAGCTCGGCTACTTCAAGGACGCCGAGCAGCGCCTGGGCTACCTGGACTGCCAGATGATGCGCGCGGCGCGGGTCATCGTCGACATCGGCATGCACCTGGGCCTGGAGATCCCCGCCGACTCGCCGTTCCACCCGGGTGAGCGGTGGACGGTGGAGCTGGCGCAGGAGTTCTTCAGGCTGCACAACAGCCGGCCGGCGGAGTTCATCGAGAGCGAGGTGACGCGCTACCTGTCGATGCCGGGGCAGGCGATCGGCTACAAGCTGGGCGAGCGCGCCTGGCTGCTGGGCCGGGACAACGCCCGGGCCGCGCACGGCGATTCCTTCGACCTGAAGGCGTGGCACATGGCGGCGCTGTCGCAGGGCTCGCTGGGCCTGGACGACCTGGTGGAGGAGCTGTCCCGCCTGTAGCGGCGCAAGGGGCCGCCGGCGGGGGCGGCGGCCCCGGCCGGGCGGGGCGGCTCAGCAGCCGCAGTCGTCCGAGCCGGTCGGTGCGGTCAGCGGGTCGGCCTCGGGCCGCTGCTGCCGGCCCTGCCAGGTCTCGACCTCGAAGCCCTCGCGGATCCAGTACTCGATGCCGCCGAGCATCTCCTTGACCTGGAAGCCGAGTTCAGCGAGGGCGAGGGCGGAGCGGGTGCCGCCGTTGCAGCCGGGGCCCCAGCAGTACGTGACCACGGGGACGGCCTTGTCGAGGACCCGTTCGGCCTGTTCCGGGACGAGCGCCGTCGGCAGGTGGACGGCGCCCGGGATGTGCGCCTGGTCCCAGGCCGGGGTGGATCGGGAGTCGACGAGCTGGAAGCCGAGGTCCGCACCCTCCTCGCGGTGGGCGCGGAAGGCGGCGGCCACATCGGCCGTGTCCGCGTGGAAGGCGAGGCTGGCGGCGAAGTAGGCGGCGGCCGCGGCGGGCGCCGCCGGGGGCACCCGCAGGACGGGGTTCACGGGCGCGGCGGTGACCTCCGCCGCGGGGGCGGCGGCGTCGGAGGCGGAGGGCTTCGGTGTCGTCGTCATGGACAGGAATCTACGGCCGGCCATGATCACCCCGGAAGGGGCTTTCCCCGGCCTTCTCCTTGTTCTGCCGCGGATTCCCCTGCTAGACCTGCTCCATGACCGAGTATTCCCCCGACGCCACGGACTGGCGCATCCTCGCGGCCCTCCAGGAGGACGGACGCGCCAGCTTCGCCGAGCTCGCCCGGGCGGTGTCCATGTCCGCGAGCGCCGTCACCGAGCGGGTGCGCCGCCTGGAGGAGGCCGGGGTGATCACCGGGTACACGGCGGTGGTGGACCCGGAGAGGCTGGGGAAGTCCATCCTGGCGCTGGTCCGGCTGCGCTATCCGCACGGCAACTACAAGCCGTTCCACGACCTGCTGGAGGCCACGCCGGAGATCCTGGAGGCGCACCACGTCACGGGCGACGACTGCTTCGTGCTGAAGGTCGCCGCCCGCTCCATGGGGCATCTGGAGGAGGTGGCGGGCCGGATCTCCGGGCTCGGATCGGTCACGACGAGCGTCGTGTACTCCTCGCCGCTGCCCCGCCGCCCGCTCAGTCCCTGACGGCCGCGGTGTGGTGGCGGACCACCGAGCCTCCGCGCTGTTTGACGATCTCCAGCTGGGCCTGGACCCGGGTGCGCAGGTCGGCGACGTGGCTGACGATGCCGACGCTGCGGTCGCGTTCGCGCAGTGAGTCCAGGACGTCGAGGACCTCGTCGAGGGCCTGGTCGTCGAGGCTGCCGAAGCCCTCGTCGATGAAGAGGGTGTCCAGGCGTACGCCGCCCGCCTCGTCGGTGACGACGTCGGCCAGTCCGAGCGCGAGGGCGAGGGAGGCGAAGAAGGTTTCGCCGCCGGACAGGGTGGCGGTGTCGCGTTCGCGGCCCGTCCAGGCGTCCACGACGTGGAGGCCGAGGCCGGAGCGGCCGCGTCCGCTCGCCTTCGCGTCGGAGTGGACGAGGGTGTAGCGGCCGCCCGACATGCGCAGCAGCCGCACCGACGCGGCGGCCGCGACCTGCTCCAGGCGCGCGGCCAGGACGTACGCCTCCAGCCGCATCTTCCGCTCGTTGTCGGCGGAGGTGCCCGCGGTCAGCCCCGCGAGCCGGGCCACCCGCTCGTACGCCTGGCGCAGCGGGCCGAGGGCGCGCAGTTCGAGGTCGGCCTGGCGGGAGAGCCGGTCCAGTTCGGCGCACCGCACGCGGGCGGCGTCGCAGGCCGATGCGGCGGTGCGCAGCCGGGCCGCGGCGCGCTCGGCTTCCGCTTCGGCTCCGGCGGGGTCGGCCGGCGGGAGGGCGGCCGCGGCCGCGGTGTCGCTTTCGGCGCGCCGGTCGGCGAGCGTGGCCTCCTCGGCCTGCCAGGCGTCGAGCCGGTGCAGGAGCGCGGTGCGCTCGTGGCCGGGGAGGACGGCGGCGGCGGCCTCGG
The DNA here is from genome assembly GCF_003949955.1 of Streptomyces sp. WAC05292. Lineage (NCBI taxonomy): Bacteria > Bacillati > Actinomycetota > Actinomycetes > Kitasatosporales > Streptomycetaceae > Streptomyces > Streptomyces sp. WAC05292. The sequence goes on along the minus strand of NZ_RPSE01000292.1, from coordinate 535 downwards.
CGACGGTGTCGAAGCCGGCCTTGAAGGCGGCGTCGGCGAGCTGCCCGTCGGCCTCCTTCAGCCGGGCGGCGGCCGCCTCGGACCGGCGCAGCGCCGCCGCGGCCGCGGTGACCATGCGGACCCGGTCCTCCAGGAGCTCCGCGCGGGCCGCGACGGTGGGGGCGTCGCCCCGTACGAGGGCCAGTTCGGCTTCGAGGGCGGCGTGTTCGCGGTCGAGGGCGTCGCGTCGGGAGGCCCGGGCGGCGGCGCGGCGTTCCGCTTCGAGCCGTTCGGCGGCGCGCGCGGCGTGCTCGCGGTCGGCCCGGTCCAGCTGCTCGCGGGCCGCGTGCAGTCCCGCGGCGGCGGCGTGGGCCGCGGCGTGCCGGGAGCCGAGGTCCTGGGTGAGGGCGAGGAGTTCGGCGGTGGTGGCGTCACCGGCGGCGGCGGCCGCCTCGGCGCGGGCCTGCAGGACGGCGGCGCGCTCCCGCTCCAGTGCGGCGCGGCGCTCCTCGGCCTGCTCGTAGCGGGCGTGGGCGGCGTCCTCGGCGGCCCGGTC
>NZ_RPSE01000291.1:0-8173 GCF_003949955.1 Streptomyces sp. WAC05292 | reverse complement strand
GGCGGGTGCGCCGGTTCATGGAGCCTCCTTGGCGAGGGGCCTTGCCGGGGTGCGGCCGCATTCCCATCGTCACCCCGCGGGTTGCCCGTTGCGACCGGGCCGCCGGTGATCGCGGGGCGGGCCGCCGCACCGCGCCCCGCAAGCCCGCCCGCGCCGCGCCCCGCCCGGCGGCCCGCCCTCTCTCACTGCTCGGCGCGTGCGAGGCGGCCGGGCCACCAGCTGCGGGGGCCGAGGTCCACGACGAGCGCCGGGACCAGCAGGGACCGGACCACCAGGGTGTCGAGGAGGACGCCGAAGGCGACGATGAAGGCGATCTGGACGAGGAAGGCCAGCGGGATGACCATCAGTGCGGCGAACGTGGCCGCCAGGACCACGCCGGCGGAGGTGATGACCCCGCCGGTCGTGGTCAGCCCGCGCAGCACGCCCTGGCGCACGCCGTGGGTGAGGGTCTCCTCGCGGACGCGCGACATCAGGAAGATGTTGTAGTCGACGCCGAGCGCCACCAGGAAGACGAACCCGTACAGCGGGACGGATGCGTCGGTTCCGCTGAAGCCCAGCAGGTCGAAGACGAGCGCGGAGACGCCGAGGGTGGCCAGGAAGTTGAGGGCGACGGTCGCCACCAGCAGCACCGGTACCACCAGGGCGCGCAGCAGCACCACCAGGATCAGCAGGATGATGCCGAGCACGATGGGGACGATGACGTTGCGGTCGCGGGCCGCGGTCTGCTGGGTGTCGTACTGCTGCGCGGTGTAGCCGCCGACGATCGCGTCGGCCCCGGGAACGGCGTGGACCTGCTCGCGCAGCCGTTCGACGGTGGCCTTGGCGGCGTCGCTGTCGGCGGCCGCCTCCAGCGTGGCGTCGATGCGGACGCGGCCGTCGCGCACGACCGGTTCGCCCTCGCCCGGCCGGCCGGTGGCCGTGACGGCGGCCGCCGCGGCGACGCCGTCGGTCGCGCGGGCGGCCGCCTGCACCTGCTCCAGCCGGTCCGCGTCGGCGATGATCACGGCGGGCTGGCCGGACCCGCCGGGGAAGTGCCGGCCGAGGGCCTGCTGGGCGCTCACCGAGGGCGCGTCGCCGACGAAGATCTCGTCGAGGGGTACGCCCTTGGAGGACAGCGTCGGGGCGAAGGCGGCCATGGCAAGGAGCAGCACCGTGGTCGACGCCCACACCTTCCGCGGCGCGCGGTCGATCAGTCCGGCGATGCGCTGCCACACGCCGCGCCCGTCCTCGGTGGCGGCTTTGGGCTTGGCGGGCCAGTACGCGGTCCGGCCCAGCAGGGCGAGGACGGCGGGCAGGAAGGTGAGGGTGGTCAGGACGGCGCAGAGGATGCCGATCGCGCCGACGGGGCCGAGCGCCCGGTTGTTGGTGAGGTCGCTCGCGAGCAGGGCGAGCAGGCCGAGCGCGACGGTGGCGGCGCTGGCGGTGATGGCGCCGGCCGAGCGGCGGACGGAGGCGGTCGCCGCGCGCATGCGGTCGCCGTGGGCGGCGAGCTCCTCCCGGAAGCGGGCCGCGAGGAGGAGGGCGTAGTCGGTGGCCGCGCCGATGACCAGGATGGAGAGGATGCCCTGCACCTGTCCGTCGACCCGGACGGTGCCCCGGTCGGCGAGGGCGTAGACGATCGCGCAGGCGAGGGCGAGGGCGAACACGGCCGCCACGATGATCACGAACGGGAGGAGGACGCTCCGGTACACCAGGAGCAGGATCAGCAGGACGGCGCCGAGGGCGACGCCGAGCAGCAGCCCGTCGATGCCGGCGAAGGCGTCGGAGAGGTCGGCCTGCGTGGCCGCGGGACCCGCGACGTGCGCGGTGGTGCCCGGTACGGCCGCGGCCGCCGAGCGCACCGATTCGAGGACGGCGGGGAGTTCTTCGCCCAGGTCCGGGTCGAGCGGCACGACGGCTTGGAGCGCCCTGCCGTCCTCGGAGGGCCGGGCGGGCGAGGGGGTCTCGGCGATGCCGGGCCGGCCCGCGAGTGCGGCGACGGCGCGGGTCGCAGCGCCCGTCTGGTCAGCGGTGATCCGGGTGCCCTCCGGGGCCTCCCAGACGACGATCGCGGGAACCGACTCCGAGCGTTCGAACGGCCGCCGGGCTTCGAGGACGGCGGTGGACTCGGCGCTGCGGGGCAGGAAGGCCGCCTGGTCGTTGGTGGCGACCTCGCCCAGCTTTCCCGCGTAGGGGCCGAGCGTGCCGCCGATGCCCAGCCAGACCACCAGCAGGGCCAGGGGAACCAGCCACAGGGCCCGGCGCGGATTGCTGCTCACGTGAACGAACCGCCCTTCAATCTCTCAATAGAAAAGTATGTCAATGATTGAGAGATCATATGCTGGTGTCATGCCCAGCGCCGACACCCCCCTGTCCTCACTTCCCCCGGACGACCCGATCGGGTTGCAGTCCTTCGCCGTGCTGCTGCGCCGCATGAACGCGGAGTTCAACCGGATCGTCCAGGAGTTCGCCCAGGCCCACGGGCTGCACCTGACGGACGTCCAGGCGCTGATCGCCGTCCTCGACGCCGAGCACGACGAGGAGGGCGGCCCGATGACCCCGGGGCGCCTGCGCGCCCGCATGAACCTCACCTCGGGGGCCGTCACCGCCTGCCTGGACCGGCTGGAGAAGGCCGGGCACGTCCGGCGGGTCCGGGCGGCCGACGACCGCCGGGTGGTCCACATCCACTACGCCCCGTCGGGCCGCGAGGCGGCGCGCGAGTTCTTCGGCCCGCTGGCCCGCGGCACGCAGGCCGCCTGCACGCCCTTCGACCCCGCCGAGTTGCACGTCGTGGTGCGCTTCCTGCAGGAGATGAACCACCAGCTCGGCCTCGTGGGCCGCTGACAGCGCGACAGGGGACGCGGACGGCGGGCCCCGCCGTCCGGATGGCGGCCCCGCGCGCCCGCTCGGACCGCGGCACCGTACGCGCTATGCAGGGAGGGTGAGCGCACCAGAGCAGCACGACGAGCCTCCCCGCACGGACCCCCTCCGTCCGCACGGCGTGGCACACGCCACCGTCCTCGCCCTCGGCGCCCTGTCGAAGGCGCTGGAGACCACCGAACGGGCGCGCGGCCACCTGTACGCCTTCCACCAGCTGACCGGCACCGCGGACTTCGAACTCGACGACGCGGTGCGCCTCTTGCGGGAGGCCGGGCACGACGACGTGGCGGCGGCGATCGAGCGGGACATCCTCGGCCGCAACGTCATCCCCGGCCACTGGACCTTCCAGATCATCGAGGCCTACAACCAGACCTACTACCGGCCGTTCGCGGCGCTCGCGCAGCGGGCCGTCGACGGACTCGCCGGCGGCCGCGACCACCTGTACGAGGCCCAGCTCAAGCGCGCCCGCCGCACCCCGGGCCACCCCGACCACACGGCGGGCCCGCCGGCGGACTGAGGCTCCGCGGCGGACCCGGCCGCGTGGACGGTGCCGGGTCCCCCGGCCACGGGCAGGGCGCGCCGACAGCCGCCCCCTCCGGTCCGCGCCTGGCCGGCGGGGGCGTCCGGGGCGGGGCCGCGGCCGGGTGGCGCGGCCCCGCCCGTGCCGTCAGCCGTTGAACGGGCCCGACACCTCGTAGACGGCGTCGGGCGAGGCGACGTACATGCGCTTGCCGTTCGGGGCGAAGTCCAGCCCGGCCAGGCCCGGCGCGCCGTCGAGGCGCAGGAACGGGGCGATGGTGTCCCGGCCGGTGATGGCGCAGACCTCGGCGTTGCCGCCGGCCCCCTCGGTGACGAACAGCTCCTCCGCCGCCGACTTCCCGAGCGGGAAGGCGGCCTCGCGCGGCTGCGTCAGCGGCCCGCCTCCGGTCGCGGCGGGGTCGTAGTGGGTCCGCATCGCCGCGAAGTAGGTGTCGACGCGGTGGATGCGGCTGTCGCCGCGGGTGGGGACGTAGTACGACACGGTGTTCGCGGCGGCCGGGGTGCCCGGCCGGTCGAACCGGACCTGGTCGGCCAGCTGCCGCCGGACCGGGGTGGCCGCCGCCGAGGGGTCGGGCACCCGGGCCGTCCTGACCTGGCTGCTTCCCGCGGGCGAAGTCCATGCGTAGAGGGTGGCGTTGAACATCTGGTAGACGCCGCCGTCGGGCTCGTCCTCGGTCATCAGCAGCGTGCCGGCGCCGTCGTAGGTCAGGCCCCCGCGCTTGAACCGCCCCTGCTCGGGGCGGCGTACGGGCGCCTTCACGCCGCGCGGGTCCGCCTCGTACGCGTACCCGCCGGTGACGCGTTCGCCGACGAGCCAGCCGCCGCCGGGCATCGCGGTCCCGAGGGTCGGGGCGGTGCTGCCGGTGTCGACGCGGTGGGCGCCGGTCACCGTGCCGCCGGAGGAGAAGCGGAGGGCGCTCGCGCCGCCGTGCTCGGAGTGAGACACGTAGATCCAGCCGGTGCCGTCGAGCACGACGCCGCCCGGCCCGGGGGCCGTGTGCCAGGTGTACGCCGTGCCGGGGACGGCCTGGCCGGCGCGGGCGACGACCCGGCTGGTGAAACCGGCGGGCAGGCGCAGGCCGTTGGCGTCCGGCGGGAGGAGCTCGCCGTAGGGGCCCGGGCCGGGCTGTACGGCGCTCGCGGCGTGTGCCGTGCCGGCCGCGAGGACGGCGCCGGCACCGGCGGCCGCGGCGCCGATCGCGGCGGCACGCAGGAAGACTCTTCTCTTCATCAGGAACCTTCACCTTGCATCGGTCGTGAGCGGCAGGACTGCGGGCACGCGGTGCCCGGTAGGACTCAGGGGCTGGTCGAGGCCCTGTGTCCCGCCGCGTCGGTCCCGCCATCCTCACCACAGGACGCGGGGCGGCCGGGAGGAGCCGGCAGGGCTCTGTCAGGTGGGTCCGGTGCCGCGGCGCCGGTCCCCGTTCGGCCCGATCGGGGCGGTGCCCCGGGCGTGTGGCCGGTGGCGGCGGCGTCCGGCCGCCTACCGTGGCGCGATGAGCACACGCACGCGGCCGCTGCCGCAGGCGTTCGGGATCCGGCGCGCCCGGCCGGACGAAGCGCGCACCGTCGCCGCCCTCCTGGCCCTCGCCTTCGCCGACGACCCGGTGATGGCGTGGATGGTCCCCGGCGGCGGGCCGGACCGGATGCGCAGGATCGCCCTCTACTTCCGGCTGGCGCAGCGGCAGCAGCGGCCCCGGGAGGGGGCCGTGCGGGTCGCCGCCACCCGGGACGGGCGGCTGCTGGCGGCGGCCCTGTGGTCGGGGCCGGGCCGGTGGCGGGCGCCGGCGGTGTGGGAATGGGCCGCCATGCCCCGCTACGTGCGGGTGTTCGGCCCCCGGGGGCTGGGGCGGGCCGCGGTGGTGCAGGAGTGCCTGCACCGGGCGCATCCGGAGGAGCCCCACTGGTACCTGCCGACCGTGGGGACGGATCCGCACGCGCGGGGCGCCGGGGTCGGTTCCGCGCTCGTACGGGAGCAGTTGGCGCATTGCGACCGGCTCGGGGTGGCGGCCTACCTGGAGTCGAGCAAGGCGTCGAACGTGCCGTTCTACGAGCGGTTCGGGTTCCGGGTGGCGGGCGAGATCCGGCTCCCGGACGGCGGGCCCGTCCTGTGGCCGATGTGGCGCGACCCCGCGGCCGCCGGCCCGGCCGCGGCGGGCGGCGGGACCGGCGGCTGACCGCGGCGGCTACTGCTCCGCGACGGCCTCCAGCGGGCGGAGGGCGGCTGCCCGGCGGGCCGGGGCGGCCGCCGCGGCCGCGGCGATGGCGAGGGGGGCCAGGCAGACGAGGAGCAGGGTTCCCCAGGGCAGCCGGAAGGCGTACTGCTCCATGGCTCCGCCTGCGAGGGAGCCGACCGCCCAGGCGCCGAACAGGCCGCAGGCCAGGCCGGGCAGGGTGCCGTACGCGGCGACGGTGACGGCCTCCAGGCGGATCGTCCGGCGGATGCCGGCGCGGTCCATGCCGAGGGCGCGCAGGACGCCGATCTCCCGGGTGCGTTCGGCGACGGACACGGCCAGGGTGTTGGCGATGCCGAGGGCGGAGATGGCGGCTCCGAGGGCGAGGAGCCCGTACATCAGGGTGAGCAGGTCCCCCGTGACGCCCGCGGCCTCGCGGACGAGTTCCGCCCGGTCCTGCACCTTCACCAGCGGGCTGTTGCCGACGGCGGTGCGCAGCCCGCTGCGGATGCCGGCGGCGGTGTCGTCGGTGCGGACGAGGACGCGCTGGAGGGTGCCGGGGCGGAACTGGTGCTGCCGGACCTCGGTACGGGCGCCGAGGGCGTCGCCGGCGGTGGGGTTGTCGCGGTACACGCCGACGACGGTGTAGGCGGTCTCGGGGCCGCCCCGGCCGATGCGGGCGGTGACGCGGCTGCCGGTGTGGAGGCGGTGGTCGCGGGCGGTGGTGGCGGAGACGGCGATCCGGCCGGGTCCGAGGCCGTCGGCGGATCCGCTGGTGAAGTCGAGCCGCATGGCCTCGTCGGCGGTGCGCGCGTCGACGCCGGCGATGTTCCGGACGCCGCCGCCGAGGAAGAGGGTGGAGTCGGCGATGCCGTGGGCGGCGCGGACGCCGGGGGTGCCGGCCAGTCGGCGCAGGGTGGCGTCGTCGATGCCGGTGGTGGGGGTGGCGGTGCTGATCACGTACTCGGCGGCGAGGCCTTCCGCGGCCTGGCGGTCGAGGGCCCGGCCCGTGGAGTGGCCGATGACGGCGAGCCCGCTGACGAGGGCGGTGCTGATCAGGACGGTGGCGGCGGTGGCGGCGGTGCGCCGGGGGTCGCGCAGGGCGTTCTCCCGGGCGAGGCGGCCGGTGATGCCGAGGCGGCGGGTCAGGCGGCCGGCGCCCCGGATGGCGGGGGCGGCGAGCAGCGGGGTGAGGACGACGGCGGCCGCGACGAGGAGGGCGCAGCCGGCCATGGCGTTGCGGAGGTTCTCCTCTGAGGCGTCTTCGGCACGGGTCGGCGGGAGCAGCAGGAGGGCACTGAGGACGAGGAGGACGGCCGCGGCGGCGGCGCGGACGCGGGGGCGGGTGCCCGTGGCGGGCGGCTGCTGCTCGGCCGAGCGGAGGGCTTCCACCGGGGCGATGCGGGCCGCCCGCCGCGAGGGCAGCCAGGCGGCGAGCACGGTGACGCCGACGCCGATGGCGAGGGCCGCGGCGACGGGCAGGGGGCCGATCACCAGCGGGCCGCGGGGCAGTGCGTCCTGGTCGGTGCCGAGGGCGGCGGGGAGGGCGGCGGCGATGCCGAGGCCGAGCAGGAAGCCGGAGGCCGATGCGGCGAGGCCGATGAGGGCGGCTTCCAGCAGGACGGAGCGGACGACCTGTCGGCGGGTGGCGCCGATGGCGCGGAGCAGGGCGATCTCCCGGGAGCGCCGGCCGACGAGCATGGTGAAGGTGTTGACGACGAGGAAGGAGCTGATGAAGAGGGAGACGCCGGCGAAGACCATCGGCAGCTTCTCGTGGCCGCGCGTCAGGCTGTCGACGTAGCCGGCCTGCTGGGCGGCCTGGGCGGCGCCGGTGGTGGCCTCGGCGCGGTCGGCGGGGAGGACGGCGGCCACCCGGCGGGCGAGTTCGGCCTGGTCGGTGCCGGGTGCGGCGGTCAGGTCGATGCCGGTGTAGTGGCCGGGGGCGGCGAACAGCTCCTGGGCGGTCGCCTTGTCGAACACGGCGAGGGTGCCGCCGGCGGTGACGCGGGAGTCGGCGGTGCGGACGATGCCGACGAGCCGCTTGCGCAGGGCCGGGCCGTCGGTGGCCAGGGTGACGGTGTCGCCGAGGCGGTAGCGGCCGGCGGCCGCGGTGCCGCTGTCGAGGGCGACCTCCCCGGCCCCGGCCGGTGCCCGGCCCTCGGCCAGCGGGTGGCGGCCGTCCTTGCCGTCGGGGCCGGGGACGTAGGCCGAGGCCAGGTTGGCCCAGGCCTTGCCGGCGCGCAGCGGGGTGCCGTCGGCCGCGTTGAGGGTGGCCGAGCCGTCGGCGGCGGGTCGGACGGCGGCGACGCCGGGGACGGCGGCGAGGGTGCGGACGAGGGCGTCGTCGAGGACGTCGGGTCCGGGGTCCGCGGCGCCGGGCAGGGGCGGCTTCGCGGTGACGGTGACGGCGATGCCGGCGAAGCTCTTGGAGGCGGCGGCGCGGTGGGCGGCGGCGGTGGAGTCGGCGAACACGAGGGTGCCGCAGACGAAGGCGACGCCGAGGCAGACCGCGAGGACGGTCAGGGCCGAACGGGCTTTGTGCGCCAGGGCGTTGCGCAGGGCTGTTCTCAGCATGGGCGGCTTTCGGTGAGGTGCGGGGC
>NZ_RPSE01000290.1:0-8176 GCF_003949955.1 Streptomyces sp. WAC05292 | reverse complement strand
GCGGTCCCCCGTACGGGCCCCGGGGCCCGCTTCCGACCGGCGCGCGGGGGGCTGTGTGGCGGAAGCTGTCAGATGTGACCCTCGTCGCCCGCCGCGCCGTGCCCGCCGCCGTCCCAGCGGGCCCGCGGCATGTCGAGCCGGGCCTCGCCGCCGGCGGTGAGGCGCAGCGGGGTGGACTCGGCGCGGTAGTGCTCCAGGGCGCGGGGTTCGCTGCCGGGCAGGGGCCGGCCGTCGGCGCGCACCACGCGCCACCAGGGGACGGCGCCGCCGTACAGGGCCATGACGCGGCCGACTTGGCGCGGGCCGCCCTCCCCGAGCCATTCGGCGACGTCCCCGTAGGTCATCACCCGGCCGGGCGGAATCCGCTCGGCCGCGTCCAGCACGCGCTCCGCGTACGCGGGCAGCTCCTCGCTCATTCCGCCCATGGTGCCGGACGTGACGGACCGCTGTGCGGAGCGTTTCCTTCCACACCGGCGCGCACCCTGCCGCCCCCCGGGACCGCCCGGCCGTGCCACCATCTTCCGGGCGGTGACTGGTGATACGTGATCAAGAAGAGACGGCTGTGACGACGAAGGAGCAGGGTGTGAGCCCTCCGGACGGCGCGAGCGAGGACGACGGCGCGCGCCCCGAGCCGGGCCCCGAACCGCACCCCGGCGCGCCCCGCGACGGGGCTCCCGGCGCGCCCGCCGACGGCCCGGCGGCCGCCCCCGCGGACGCGGCCCGCGCCTCCGGAGCGGCCGCCTCCGCGGACGCCTCCGCGGCCGGTGCCGACGAGGTCGAGGTCGACGAGCCGCTGCTCGCCGCCCGCGTGCACCGCCCCTCCGACCTCGTCCGCTTCCTCGTCGGACTCCTCGGCATCGCCGTCGTCCTCGGCATCGCCGCCTTCGCGCACGGCACCACCGCCGGCCTGGAGGACGACATCAGCCAGGGCACCCAGGCCGCCCCCGACCTCCTGATCAAGGTCGCGGGCCTGGTGTCCAGCATCGCCGTCCTCCTCGTCCCCGTCGCCTTCGCGATCGAGCGCCTGATCAAACGCGACGGGCTGCGCATCGCCGACGGCGTCCTCGCCGCCGTCCTCGCCCACGGCGTCACCCTCGCGACCGACCTCTGGGTCTCCCAGGCGGCCCCGGCGACCATCCAGGACGCCCTGACCCGCGCCGCGGGCGCCGGGGGCGCGCCCACCGACCCCGTGCACGGCTACCTCGCGCCCGTGATCGCGTACATGACCGCCGTCGGGATGACGCGCAGGCCGCGCTGGCGGGTCGCCCTGTGGGTGGTGCTGCTGCTCGACGCCTTCGCGATGCTGGTCAGCGGCTACACCACCCCGTTCTCGATCATCCTGACGGTGCTGATCGGCTGGAGCGTCGCGTACGGCACCCTGTACGCCGTCGGCTCCCCGAACGTGCGCCCCACCGGGCAGAACCTGCTCGCGGGCCTGCGCCGGGTCGGCTTCCAGCCGGTCAGCGCGGCGCGCGCCGAGGTCCCGGAGGGCGGCGACGCCTCGGAGGCCAGCGACCGGGGGCGCCGCTACCACGTCACCCTGGAGGACGGTCCGCCGCTCGACGTCACCGTCGTCGACCGGGAGCAGCAGGCGCACGGGTTCTTCTACCGGGTGTGGCGCCGCCTGACCCTGCGCGGGATCACGACGCGCCGCTCCCTGCAGTCGCTGCGCCAGGCGCTGGAGCAGGAGGCGCTCCTCGCGTACGCGGCGATCGCGGCCGGCGCGAACGCGCACAAGCTGATCGCGACCTCCGAGCTCGGCCCGGACGCCGTGATGCTCGTGTACGAGCACCTGGAGGGCCGGCCGCTGGACGCCGTCCCGGACGAGGAGATCACCGACGGGCTGGCCCGCCACGCGTGGGAGCAGGTACGCGCCCTGCAGTCGCGCCGGATCGCGCACCGCCGGCTGACGGGCGACGCCCTGCTGGTGGATCGTTCCGGCAGGGTCATCCTGACGGATCTGCGCGGCGGCGAGATCGCGGCCGGCGACCTGGTGCTGCGGATGGACATCGCGCAGCTGCTGACCACGCTCGGCCTGCGGGTGGGCGCGCAGCGCGCGGTCGCGTCGGCGGTGGCGGTGCTCGGGCCGGACGCGGTGGCGGACTGCCTGCCGCTGCTCCAGCCGATCGCGCTGAGCCGGTCGACGCGGGCGACGCTGCGCCGGCTCGCCCGGGAGCGGGCGGACCGGCAGCGGGAGGCCGTGCTGGAGTCCTCGCGCGCGGCGAAGGCGGCCCGCGAGGCGGCGGCCGGTAAGGCGGGCGCCAAGGCGGTCCCCGCCACGTCGGCGACCGAGCGGAAGGCGGAGAAGCGGGCGCTGGACGACGCGCTGGAGGGGGCCCGCGAGGAGGACCTGCTCAGCCAGATCCGCAAGCAGGTGCTGCTGATCCGGCCGCAGGCGCCGGTGGAGCCGGCCCGGCTGGAGCGGATCCGGCCGCGCACCCTGGTGTCGTTCATCGCGGGCGCGTTCGGCGCGTACTTCCTGCTGACGCAGCTGGCCCACGTGGACTTCGCGACGATCATCGGCGAGGCCGAGTGGGGCTGGGTGGGCGCGGCGCTGGCGTTCTCGGCGCTGACGTACTTCGCCGCGGCGATGAGCCTGCTCGGGTTCGTGCCGGAGCGGGTGCCGTTCCTGCGGACGGTGGTGGCCCAGGTGGCCGGCTCGTTCGTCAAGCTGGTCGCCCCGGCGGCCGTCGGCGGCGTCGCGCTGAACACGCGGTTCCTCCAGCGGGCGGGGGTCCGGCCGGGGCTGGCGGTGGCCAGTGTGGGCGCCTCGCAGCTGTTCGGGCTGGCGTCGCACGTCCTGCTGCTGCTGGCCTTCGGCTACCTGACGGGCACGGAGAAGACCCCGGAGATGACGCCGTCCCGGACGGTCATCGCCGGCCTGCTGACGGTGGCGGTGCTGGTCCTCGTCGTGACGGCGGTGCCGTTCCTGCGGAAGTTCGTCGTGACACGGGTGCGGGCGCTGTTCGCCGGTGTCGTGCCGCGCATGCTGGACGTCCTCCAGCGGCCGCAGAAGCTGATGACGGGCATCGGCGGGATGCTGCTGCTGACCGGCTGCTTCGTGATGTGCCTGGACGCGTCGATCCGCGCCTTCGGCGGCGGCGAGGCGCTGAGCTACGCGAGCATCGCGGTCGTGTTCCTCGCGGGCAACGCCCTCGGCTCGGCCGCGCCGACGCCGGGCGGCATCGGCGCCGTGGAGACGACGCTGACGCTGGGCCTGATCGCGGCGGGCCTGGACAAGGAGGTCGCGATCTCGGCGGTCCTGCTGTTCCGGCTGATGACGTTCTGGCTGCCGGTCCTGCCGGGCTGGGTGTCGTTCAACTACCTCACCCGCAAGGAAGCGATCTAGCAGGTCCGCGGGGTGGCACCGGCCGCGGGGACGCGCGGCGGCCGACCCGAACGGGCGCGTGCGCGGGCGGGGTGCCCGGGGTCGGCGGAGGATGGGGGCATGTCGAGACACGTCCTCCGGACGGCCGCCGCCGGCGCCGTCGTCCTCGCCGTGGCCGGGGTCGCCGGCTGCTCCGGCGGCGGGGGCGGCGCCCCGTCCCGCACCGACGCGACCGGGTCGGCGCCGCCGCCGCTGAAGTGGGGCGCGTGCACCGCCCCGGACGCCGCCCAGGGCGGCGGTCCCGCGCCGCCGAAGGACTGGCAGTGCGCCACGCTGCAGGTGCCGCTCGACTACGCCGACCCCGGCGGGGAGACGATCCCGCTCGCGCTGATCCGGGCCCCCGCCCGGGACAAGGAGCGGCGCCTCGGCTCCCTGGTGTTCAACTTCGGCGGCCCCGGCGGCTCCGGCATCAGCACGCTGCCGGGCGCGGCCGAGGAGTACCAGGCCCTGCGCTCGCGCTACGACCTGGTGAGCTTCGACCCGCGCGGGGTCGGCGCCAGCGCGCCCGTGCTGTGCCAGACCGACAGGCAGCTGGACGCCTACTACGCCGAGGACAACACGCCGGAGACGCCGGCGGAGGAGAAGGAGTTCGCGGACGGGATCCGCCGCTACCACCAGGCCTGCGAGGCCCGGTCGGGAAAGGTGCTGCCGTACGTGGGCACCGAGAACGCGGCCCGGGACCTGGACCGGATCCGCCAGGCGCTGGGCGACGGGAAGCTGAACTACTTCGGCATCTCGTACGGCACCGAGCTGGGCGGGGTCTACGCCCACCTGTTCCCGGACAAGGTCGGGCGGGCCGTCTTCGACGCGGTCGTCGACCCGACGAAGACCTCCGAGCAGAGCGCTCTCGGCCAGGCGAAGGGCTTCCAGCTGGCGCTGGAGAACTTCGCGCAGGACTGCGTGGACCGCGGCGACGCGTGCCGCCTCCAGGGCGCCACCGCCAAGGAGGTCGAGGACACGGTGCTGCGGCTCCAGAAGAGCCTGGCGCAGAAGCCGATCCCGGGCCTCGGCGGGCGCATGCTGACCGACTCGGCGGCGACGAACGGCATCGCGCAGGCCCTGTACTCCCAGGAGCTGTGGCCGCTGCTGGAGCAGGGCATCGACGAGGCGGAGGGCGGGCAGGGCCAGCTGCTGATGGCGCTGTCCGACGCGCTGAACGGGCGGCAGGAGAACGGCCGCTACAGCAACATCGGCGCCGCCAACACGGCGGTCAACTGTGCGGACTCGAAGCAGCGGTTCACGCTGGAGCAGACCAAGGAGCGGCTGGCGGAGTTCCGCAAGGCCTCCCCCGTCTTCGGGGACTTCCTGGGCTGGGCCCTGATGAGCTGCACCGGCTGGCCGGTCAAGGGCGCCTGGGAGACCCCGGACGTGTCGGCCGCCGGATCCGCGCCGATCCTGGTGATCGGCAACACCGGCGACCCGGCGACCCCGTACGAGGGGGCGCGGCGCATGGTGGAGCGCCTCGGCCCGGGGGTCGGGGTGGAGCTGACGTACGAGGGCCAGGGGCACGGCGCGTACAACAGCGGCGACCCCTGCGTGCAGAAGGCGGTCGACGCCTACCTGCTGGACGGGAAGGTGCCCGCCGGCGGCACCGTCTGCAAGGCCGCCTGACCCCGGCGGCGGACACGGGACGGCCCCTGCCCCCGCGCCGTCGCGCGGGGGCAGGGGCCGGTGCGGGCGGACCCGCGGGCGGACCCGCGGGCGGGGCCGCTAGTAGACGGGCTTCTGGGGCTCGACCTGGTGGACCCAGCCGATGACGCCGCCGCCGACGTGGACGGCGTCCGCGAAGCCGGCGGACTTCAGGACCGCCAGGACTTCCGCACTGCGGACACCCGTCTTGCAGTGCAGGACGATCCGCTTGTCCTGGGGGAGGTCCTGGAGGGCCGTGCCCATCAGGAACTCGCCCTTGGGGATCAGCCGCGCGCCCGGGATGGAGACGATCTCGTACTCGTTCTTCTCGCGTACGTCGATGATCTCGATGTTCTCGCCCTCGTCGATCCACTCCTTGAGCTGCTTGGGAGTGATCGTCGAGCCGGCGGCCGCCTCCTGGGCCTCCTCCGACACGACGCCGCAGAAGGCCTCGTAGTCGATGAGCTCCTTGACGGTCGCGTTCGGGCCGCACACCGCGCAGTCGGGGTCCTTGCGGACCTTGACCTGGCGGTACTGCATCTCCAGGGCGTCGTAGATCATCAGGCGGCCGACCAGCGGCTCGCCGACGCCGGTGAGGACCTTGATGGCCTCGGTGACCTGGATGGAGCCGATGGACGCGCAGAGCACGCCCAGGACGCCGCCCTCGGCGCAGCTCGGGACCATGCCCGGCGGCGGGGGCTCCGGGTAGAGGCAGCGGTAGCAGGGGCCGTGCTCGGACCAGAAGACGGAGGCCTGGCCGTCGAAGCGGTAGATGGAGCCCCACACGTACGGCTTGCCGAGGAGCACGCAGGCGTCGTTGACGAGGTAGCGCGTCGCGAAGTTGTCGGTGCCGTCGACGATGAGGTCGTACTGGGAGAAGATGTCCATCACGTTGTCGGCTTCGAGCCGCTCTTCGTGGAGGACGACGTTCACGTACGGGTTGATGCCGAGGACGGAGTCGCGGGCGGACTCCGCCTTGGAGCGGCCGATGTCCGACTGGCTGTGGATGATCTGGCGCTGGAGGTTCGACTCGTCGACCTCGTCGAACTCCACGATGCCCAGCGTTCCGACGCCGGCCGCGGCCAGGTACATGAGGGCGGGCGAGCCGAGGCCCCCCGCGCCCACGGCCAGCACCTTCGCGTTCTTCAGGCGCTTCTGGCCGTCCATCCCGACGTCAGGGATGATCAGGTGGCGGGAGTACCGACGGACCTCGTCGACGGTGAGCTCGGCAGCCGGCTCGACCAGGGGTGGCAGCGACACGGGGACTCCGTAGATCGGTATGCGTGAACGGTGGTTCTTCCCGTAACACTGCCACGCCCCTCTTCATTCCGAGACACCTGGTCCGATACGTGAGACGATTTCGTCCCAGTACGCGGGCATTGACGCCCACGGGTCCGCAGGCGGGGCTCCGCGGCGGTCGGTGAACCAGATCGTCCCGGCGCCCTGCCAGCGGGCGATCCGCAGCGCCTCCTCCAGATGGGTGCGCGGCACCCCGTGGACGAGGTGGCAGAACCGCTCCGGAGGGTGGTCGGCGGTCCACTCCGCCACCTGCGACCAGCGGTAGTCCGTCCAGGCCCCGGCGAAGGTGACCAGCTGGTCGGCGACGTCCGCGTAGCCCGCGTGGGGGTGGGTGCCGTGGCCGAGCACGATCCGCAGGCCCGGGCCGAGGCCGCGCAGGGCGTCGGCGACCCGGCGCACCCCGTCGAGCCCGGACCGGTCGGCCGGAGCCCCGTCCAGGTAGAACCCGTCGACCCGGTACCAGTCGGCGAAGCGGTGGGCGTCGGAGACCAGCTCGCCGAACGTCCGCTCGCCGTCCCGCATCGCGAGATGCCCGAGGACGGTGCCGCCGGCCCCGCGGAGCCGGCCCACCGCCTCGGTGCAGTGCGGGTCGGGCCGGGAGCCGGGGCCGTCGGCCACGTTGAGCACGGCCCAGTGCAGGGGCGTGCCGGGCCGGGTCAGCTCGGCCCACTCGACGGGCGCGAGGAGGGGGTGCGCGTAGCCGGGGATGCCGAGGCCGAGGCGGCCGGAGCCGGTGGCGGCGGCGGCCGGGGCGGGCGTGGTCAGATGCGGCACGCCGCCTCCATCCAGATGTCCGCGAGGGACTCCTCCAGGTTGATCCGGGGCCGCCAGCCGAGCCGGTCCCGGGCGGTGCGGACGTCGGCCTGCTGCCAGGCGCCGCAGCCGTCCGGGTAGGGGTACGCGGCGGCGGGCGGGGCGGCGGCCAGCTGCTCGGCGGTCGCCTCGGAGCGGGGCGCGCCGATCGCCGAGAGGGAGGAGGCCCGGCCGTGGCCTCCGTGGAGCGGCCCGTGGCCCTGCGGATGTCCGCCCTGTGGGACGTCGATCTCATGGAGGGCGCCGCCGTACCCGGCGACCCGGGCGAGGACGGCGGCCGCGTCGCGGAGCCGGACGGCGCGCCCGGTCCCGATGTTGACGACGCCCTGCGCGGCGGACAGGGAGGCGGCGTGGACGGCGCGCGCCACGTCCCGGACGTCGACGAAGTCCCGCTGGACCCCGAGCCCGCTGAGCTTCAGCTCGCCGTCCCCGGACTGCATGGCGCGCCGCATCGCCTCGGCGAGCCGGCCGAGCGGCGATCCGGCGGGGGTGCCGGGGCCGACGGGCGAGAAGACGCGCAGGACGACGGCGTCGAGGCCGGATCCGAGGACGAGTTCGGTGGCGGCGAGCTTGCTGACGCCGTACGGCCCGCCGGGTCTGGGGACGGCGTCCTCGGCGGTGGAGGAGCCGGGCTGGCTGGGCCCGTACTCGGCGGCGCAGCCGAGCTGGACGAGGCGGGCCCCGCAGCCGCTGCGGCGCAGGGACTCGCAGATGGTGGCGACGGCGACGGTGTTGTGGCGGGTGAGCTCGCGGGCGCCGCCGCGGGTGGCGCCCGCGCAGTTGATGACGACGCCGGGGTGGACGGCGTCGAGGAAGCGGGTGAGCGCGCCGGGGCTGCCGGTGGCGAGGTCGAACCGGACGTCGGCGTCGTCGCCGCGGCCGAGCGCGGTCAGCTGGACGGCGGGGTCGGCGAGCAGCCGGTCGGCGACGTAGCGGCCGAGGTATCCGTTGGCTCCGATCAGCAGCACCCTCATCGCGCGGTCCCTCGGTTGGTTGGCTGGCCGGTCATGCGGTGTCTCCTTCTTCTTCGGTCGGGCGGGAGGGGGT
>NZ_RPSE01000028.1:0-34697 GCF_003949955.1 Streptomyces sp. WAC05292 | reverse complement strand
GGTGCCGCCCATGGACCACACCCTCGCCGCCGACCTCGGGCGGCTGCCCGAGCTGCTCGAATCCGTGCGCCGCGCCGCCGCCGACGCACTCGACGGGCTCGACGCACGGCCCGTCGTACCGCCGCCCCCGGCGCAGCCCCCGCGGCCCGAGCCGCTCCCCGAGCACGGCGCCGGGGCCGAAGCCGCCCTCGCCGCCTTCCGCACGCGGTGGGAGCCTCGGCTGTCCGCCTCGGCCGGCCCCCGCTACCTCGGCTTCGTCACCGGCGGCGCCACCCCCGCCGCCCTCGCCGGCGACTGGCTCACCGCCGTCCACGACCAGAACTCCAACTCCGCCCTCGACGGAGGGGGCCAGGACCTGGAGCGGGAGACCGCCCGCTGGCTCCGCGAGATGTTCGGCCTCGGCCCCGCCCATTCCGGGACCTTCGTCAGCGGCGCCACCATGTCCAACACCACCGGCCTCGCCATCGCCCGCGAATGGCTCGGCGAACGCCTCGGCGTGTCGCCCGCCGAGGACGGGGCCGCCGCCCTCGGGCCCGTACGCGTCCTCTCCGGCGCCCCGCACTCCTCGATCGCCAAGGCCCTCGCCGTCCTCGGCCTCGGCCGCAGCGCCCTCGCCGACACCCCCGGCCCGGCCGTCGTCGTCGCCAACGCCGGCACCGTCAACACCGTCGACTTCGACGACCTGCGGTCCGTCGCCGCGCTGAAGGAACGCCACGACTTCTGGCTGCACACCGACGCCGCCTTCGGCGCGTTCGCCGCCCTGTCACCGCACCACGCCCACCTCGTCGACGGCCTCGACGCCTCCGACTCCGTCTGCGTCGACCTGCACAAATGGCTGAACGTCCCCTACGACAGCGCCGTCCAGTTCACCCGCCGGCCCGACCTCCAGACCCGCGTCTTCCGGAACGCCGCCGCCTACCTCGGCCCGCTCGGCGCCGACCCCGACCTCGTCCACCTCACCCCGGAGAACTCCCACCGGCTGCGCGCCCTCGCCGCCTGGTTCACGCTGCGCGCGTACGGCCGCGCCGGCCACCGCGAGATCGTCGAACGCGACGTCGCCTGCGCCCGGGCCCTCGGCGCCGCACTGGAGCGCGACCCCGCCTTCCGGCTGCTCGCCCCCGTCCGGCTCAACGTCGTCCTCTTCACCCTGACCGGCGAACCCGACCCGGACCGGCTCACCGCCCGCCTGACGGCCCTGCGCGAGGCCGCCGCGGCCGAGGTGTTCACCACCCCGACCGTCCACGCGGGAACCCCGGCCCTGCGCGCGGCGTTCTCCAACTGGCGCACGACGCAGGCGGACGTGCACCGGGCCGCCGAGGCACTCCGCGGCGCGGCGGCGCAGACGGCAGTGAAGGGGACCGCATGACGACGCAGCAGCAGCCGCTCACCCTGGCGGAGGTCGAAGCCCTGGCCCGCGCCGCGCACGAGGGGCAGACCGACAAGGCGGGCCGCCCGTACGCCGAACACCTGGCAGCCGTGGCGGAAGGCGTCCGCACCCGCGGCGGCAGCCCCGAGCAGCAGGCCGCGGCCTGGCTGCACGACGCCGTCGAGGACGACGCCCTCAGCCGGGAGTGGCTCGATGCCGCCGCCCTCCCGCAGGCGGTGAAGGACATGGTCCTGGCCGTCACCAAGCGCCCCGGCGAGCCGCTGGAGGACTACACGGCCCGCATCCTCGCCACCCCCGGCGCCCTCCTGGTGAAGGAGGCCGACCTCGCACACAACGCCGACCCGGCACGGCTGTCCGCACTGGACGCGCCCACCCGGGAGCGGCTGGCCGCGAAGTACGCCCTCGTCCGCTCCCTGCTCGGCCTGACCGCCCCGTGACCACCGTCCGGGGCGCCGATTCGTCAGGGGGCGGATAGCCGGGCCCCGTTGGTGGGAGGATGGACGGTAGGGGGGCGTGCGCCGACCGTGCGCCCCCGGCCGGACCGGGGACGATCGAAGGTGTGATCAGTAGTGGCCATTTCGCTGTCGGTGGTGGTTCTGTTGGCGATCATCATGGTGGTGCTGATCCGCGGCAACCACCTGAAGGCGGGCCCCGCGATCGTCGCGGTCCTCTTCGGCTTCTTCCTCGCGTCCAGCTCGATCGCCCCGGACGTCAACCGCTTCCTGAACTCCCTCGCGGACACGATCGCCGGCATCAAACTCTGACCCGCGCCCCGGCCGGCGCAAACGCATCAGGGCCGGGCGGAGGAAACATCCTCCGCCCGGCCCTGACCAGGTGAGAGCGGGTGACGGGAATCGAACCCGCGTAGCTAGTTTGGAAGATCGCGTACCCGCGAGAGGCCTGGCCTGGCAAGCCCCTGACCTGCGGCCCGGCCGAGTCCACCCCCCAGTTCACCGCTCGTCCCCGCCGCTTCCCGTCTGATCGGGCACATGAAGGGCACGCGGCCCAGACCCGGATGTCAGAGGAAGGCCTCCGGCATCGGGCACACCTCCAAGGCCTCGTCCGGCCGGTCGGCCCAGTGCCACCAGACATGCCGAGCGGGGCACTTCCACAACGACCGGCAGACCCGCTCGTCGTCTTCCTCCCGCCGGCAGAGTACGAACCCGCCGAACTCCATGGCCTGGCTGCACTCCGGGCAGATCGGCACGTTGTCCCCTTCTCGCGTGGGCCAGGTGGTCAGGGTGGCGCTGGGCGGGCTATCGACTGACGGGGATCTCGTAAACGATCTCGCACAGCGAGGCGGGGATGATGATGTCCGCCGTCTCCACGGGCTGCCCCTGGTCGCTGTAGTACGTCCGCCGGATATGCGTGACCAGAGAGGCCTTCTGGATGCCGAGCAGCGATGCTTCCTCGGCTGTCGCCTGCCGCGGCTCCGGCTGCTCCACGGCATGGCTGACGGTGATCCCGATCGCGGCCATCCGGTTCACGACGCCGACACCCGCATGCGGCCCGCCTTCCGGCAGCACGATGAGGGTGCCCGCGGTCAACTCGTACGGCTCCCAGCTCGTCGACAACTGCACCGGCCGACCATCGGCGAGGAACTCGTAGACGGTACGCACGCACAGATCGCCCTCAGCGATCCCGAGCCGCGCCGCGATTTCGGCCGGGGCCGCCACCTTCGCTTCGGTACGGCTCTCCCAGGTGCCCTGCTTGCCCAGTGCCAGCATGTCCGCCCGGAACGGGGAACCGCCGGGCTGCTCGCGGGCCGAGGACCGAACGACCCGTACACGCCGACGGGGCTCGGCGACGTAGGTGCCCGAACCTGCGCGGCCCTCCAGCACTCCTTGGGAGATCAGTAGCTCCTGCGCCCGACGGACCACGTTCTCGCCCACACCGCACTCCTCGGCGATCTGGGCGCGAGAGGGGAGTCGATCGCCGGCCGTCCACACGTGCTCCGCGATCCGCTGCCGCAGGACGTCGGCGATACGGAGATAAGGCGGCTGCTCAGGCATGTGGAAAATCTAGTCCACTAGCTCTAATCTAGTTAACTAGCTTCACCCAAAGTGATCGATCGGTGACGGAGGCCCTTCTGTGCCCGCTTCGGAAGCAAGGGCCGAGGAGCTCGCCGCCCGGTTGTCGGCCCTCGGGCTGACCACGCGTGTGGAGTCACACGCCACCTACACGTCGATCGAAGCGGAGGTTCCGGAAGCGCTGCCCGCCGAATCGTGGCGGGAGGTCTTGGAAGTCCTGGCGGGGGCCGACCGATTCGGGCTCCTCGCCAGCAGCTTGGCTGGCCGCATCCTCTGGGCCGCAGTAAACGAAGCGGTCCCCGCGACGGGCGACGTCCGGGGACCTGGCCATCAGCGATAGGAGCTGATCAGCGTGCACAACCGTATGACCCCCACCCCCGCCCACACCAGTGGGCTGCCACTGCCCGCACTCTCCTACGCCACGCACGCGAGGACCACCTACCGGTCGAGCTCGTGCGCGATCGGCGCACACCGAGAGTGCACCCCGCCGTCCCCCTCCAGGGCGCCGGCAGGCGTCCCCGTGATCTACGAAGCCTGCGACTGCTCGTGCCACACCACGGACGACGCGCCGGAATCGCAGCAGGTGAACCAGTGAGGGGGCCGACCTCTAGCGGTGCCCTCGCCGCCAACATCGAAATCACTTCGGTGAACGTGCAGCGTGGCGACGTCATCCAGATCGGCGGCCAGCCGTGCCGCGTAGCCGACCTCGTCCAGCTCCCCGCGGGTGCGAAGAGGCTGTTCTTCGAGACGGGCGAGGCACTGACGATGCACGCCCAGAGCCGTTTCACCGCCCTCCGCATGACGAGGAAATGGTGATCCGCGTCATGCCTTCCCGCCGTGACACCATCGCCGATGATCTCCGGCACCAGATCACAACAGGCAACTTCAAGGCCGGCGAACGCCTCCCTTCCGAGGCCGAACTCGCCACCCGCTACGCGGTCAGCACACCAACCCTGCGAAGCGCCCTGGCGCTCCTCCAAGGCGAAGGTCTGGTCGAGAAGATCCACGGCCGCGGCAACTTCGTCCGCCGCCCTCACCCCAAAATCACGTACACCGGCGGTGGCGGCGAGGCGCCCAAATGGGCCACCCCTTCCGCTCCCTTACACATGACCGCCCGCACCACGAACCTTGAGGCCTACGGCCACCTGGCAGCCCTGCTGGACGTGCCACCCCGCAGCCCCTTGACGTTGACCGAAGTCGTCTACATCACCCACGAAGGGAAGTCGCCGCACAGCCTGGCCCGCATCTACGTCCCCCACGACTTGGCGCCGGCCGATTCGCCCGTACGCCACGAGATAGCAGCGCGTGCGGCGGATCTCCGCCCGCCGCTGGCCGAGGTTCAAGAGCGGCTCAGCGCCCGCCTCCCGACCCAGGAAGAGGCAACGGTCCTCCGAATCGCCATATCCCTGGCGGTCCTCTCACTCACCCGCGTGGCGACCGACGTCACCGGCCGCGTGGTCGAGGCCGCCCTCCTGGTCCTGCCTGGAGACAGGGCGGACGCACTCTTCACCACTCGCCTCACGACTGAGGAGAGGAGCTCGAAGGCATGACACCGAGCAACGAACTGCGCCTCCTCCCGTGGTCGGGTCCCGACGACAAGCCCTGCTACCTGAGCGCCGACAGCACCAACGGCTACCTGTCCCGCCTGGCCGACAACACCGAAGAGATCCAGCTCGGATTGGGAGCCGAGCTCTTGGCCCACGCCCTCGACGTACTCGCCGACGTGGACTCGGACCCGGAGGAACTCCGCCTCCTGGCGACAGACCTGACCGGCGCCCTTCGGGACGCGGTCCGCGTAGCAACCAGCCGCGGCCACCGCCTCCCCCGCTCCACCCACCCGGCTCGCGAAGGACTCCCGGTGCACATCAGATAGCAAGAACTCATGCGAGCAGAGCGGCCCCAGACCCAGTCTGGGGCCGCTCCTATTTAGTGCACGCGGTTCCGGAGGCCCTGTGCGTCTCACGCGTTCTCCCAGTTCAGGGCTGCGCCGGGGATTTCGAAGCCTTGTCCGTCCACAAATGGGCCGCGCCTTGCTTACTGAAGGCGTGACGCCCGCCCAATTGGCGGACGTCACGACTGCCCGTCTTGAAGATGCGCCATGGCGAAAGGTAGTTCCTCAGGGTGACTGACCAATCTCGCAAGCACCCATGCCGTGCGGGCGTCGATGCCGTGACCGTAGGCAGCTACCAAGCGGTGGGCTCGCCAAGACGTAACTGGGGCAAGCACCCATCGTGTAATCGAGAAGCGAACTATGCCCCCAGCCACTGCGGGTCTAGTCTTCGCGTGCGTCGTAGTCCGACGGGGCTTCACTCACCTCGACATTGTCGGTTCGCTGGAGCGGGCAGTCGGCATGGGGGCATTGTGAACTATTGCTCCCTTGTCGCAGGTTGGCCAGAGCGAAACGAGCGGCTACGATTGCCGGATTTTCCTGCTCCGGGCTGCCGTACAGGAACCGAGACATCGCATCAACGGGCTCGTGAACGTTACGAACCTCTTTGAGGAGCCCGAAGGTAAAACCGCGTTCCAGGCGATCCGCGTGCACCGCATTTGCCCAGCCGACCAATGACTGGTATGCCCTGTCGCGCACCTCCGGATGTTCGAGGGTCGTCGACCATCCGCTGACGATGAAGTCTCGGACGGCGGGCGTCCGCTGCGCAAGAGCGATGAGCTTGTCGAGAATGCCTTCAGGCCTATCTGCATCAGTAAGGGCCAGGAAGGCCCGTGGGCCTGCCGGGTGCGTGGGATGCTTATACAGCCAAGTCTCAACTGTATCGACCGCGCGAGTAAATTCTGTCGGGCCAATGGCGGCGTAAGTCGCCAGAGCATCTACCGCGACGCTGCAGGCTGCGTCGTCCAGGGTAAGGATGTGTCGTAGTCGTACTAGCGTCGTACGAGGCCATTTTTGGCCGTACGGCCCACTGCATACGCGGGCAACGACTTGACGCTGGATAGCGTTTCCTTTTTTGGCCCAGTCCAGTAGCTTCTTGTGTGTCTCGCGGGAAAGTTCCTCTCGCGCAGCAGCTTGAGTCAAAAGATGAGCGACCACGGTGATCCGCCTGGCGTCCTGATCTGCGTTGGTTGTCCACGCATCTAGGATCGGGAAGAAGGGGCCGTCAACAGCCTTGCGAGACAGTTCGAGCAGTCGCTCACCGATTTGTTTGACCCACGGCGCTGCCACACCGTTAGGTGATGTGATCCGCTCAAGCCATTGCCTTGTTTCGGCCCGTTCGTCAGCCCAGTGGTGCCAGTCCATCTGAATTGCGGACATCGCGAGACCCGGGCGACTGTGAAATGCGGCCCTATCATCCAGGGTCACATCTACGCCGACATCTCGCATGCGTCGCCTGGGGCTACGCCCTTCGCGGAACCGGGTGTTGGAATTACTAGGAGAGCCGAAATTCCCGGCGGCCTTAATGCAAATTTCGAGAGGAGCGTTCTCAAGGTAGGCGGCAGTAAGTAACATCACCCGGTCCTGCCCCCTGGTGCCGGTTTCGGTTAGCTTCTTCTCCAAGAATTCCGTCCATAGTAGGACCTCGTCCTTGATATTTGCGAGCTCTTGCACTCCTTGATCGTGTGTTCGTGAATCCTGCTTAAGGGCTACCGCCTGGGACACAGCCTCCGGCTTGATGCGATGAAGGCGTCGAGCGATAGCGACCGCGTTCGATGGGCTAACGCTACGGGTAACTAGCTCGGCGAAGATTCCAACTTCTGCATCTGGAATCACCGAACCTTGCCGAATTTCGCGGCTCATGTTCCAGCTGTCGCCCGCGTCCAACCAGGCGGCATGTGTAGGACTGGCAAGGTGTTCCGCAAGGAGATTGCATGCTACTTGCCGTGCATCCGGCCGTACGGCTTGCACCGAGAAACGCTCGTCACCCGACCAATCACGGTATCTCCCAGTGATGACCGCACATGCCCCATATGCATGCAACCTCTCGGCCCATGCGATGAGAGCGCGAGCCTGTTCAGGTGTGAGGCGCCGCGATGAAGTGTCGATCAGGTAGCCATGGCCTGGAGTGGGTTCCGGAAGGATCTCTGGATCGGGGACTTCTTCATCGTCCCAGTCGGATGATAGATCGAAGAGTTGGGGAGAGCTGCCACGCAAGGAGAAGTGCGTTAGCATTGCTCGAATAGCCGAGATCCGCCGGCCGGTGCCCTGTTCCCCTAGGATGGCCGCTAGCCCAGAACTGGATAGATGATCAGACGCGTTCTGAGGAGTGGGAGTATACGCCCATAGCGGCTCCATGGCGGCTGAGCGGTCGTCTTGTGGGACTAGCGACACGGGCAACTTAGGGCGTCGCAGGATAGTGATGTTGCCTGAGTTTGGCCCTCCAATCTGGATGACTGGAGCGCTATTTTGTGATGCTGTCTGGCCCGGCAGGGAAATGCCCGGGGAGTCCTGGTCGCTCATAGCTCA
Source organism: Streptomyces sp. WAC05292 (assembly GCF_003949955.1). NCBI lineage: Bacteria > Bacillati > Actinomycetota > Actinomycetes > Kitasatosporales > Streptomycetaceae > Streptomyces > Streptomyces sp. WAC05292. The sequence continues at coordinate 26,863 of NZ_RPSE01000028.1, read as the reverse complement.
GTCCCCCCTCGTGTTGAGTCCGCCGAAGTTATCCCTCCCTACTTGGATCACTGGGCCGCTATTACCGGTTGCGCTTTGCCTTACGGATCCGAGTTGCTCATCCGGGTGCCTGCCGACGAAGGCGTTTAGATCCTCGACTACTCCGGGGTAGTCCTCTGCTAGCGTAAGGAAACGCCGCTGCCATCGATCTCGGAGTGCGGATGCGTCGATGGCGTGGACTTGCTCTTGGTCTGCGTCAAGTCGACCCAGTTGTCGTTCTTCCTCAACTTCGCCGCCGCGGCGGAAGATGCGAGCGACAGCAGCCCGCGTCGTGGACCAACTATCCTTAACCATCTCGGCCACAAGTGCCGCAGCAGCGGCTCCGGCGACAGCAGTCAGTTGCGTTTGATCACTCACTCGCCCTCATCCCCCCAATTGCCCCCGTCAGGAGTTGCGCGCGATAGGCGCCGCCGATGCAGGATGACAAGGGGAGGTGTTGCGTGATGCCTAGACCGCTCTAAGTGGCTGAAAATGAACGCATTTGCCTCCTGGATCGACAAAATAATGATGATCAGTGTCCGATTTTGTCGGATAGTGATCGACGGAGCGCTTCGATCATGGCCGCCACAAGCTGTCATCCCGTCTGCCGTCGACCCACACGGAGTGATAGCGGGGCAGGCTCCTGGGGCCCAGGTGGAGCGCCCTGCTGGACGAACGACCTGGGCCCCAGGAGCCTGGTCTGCTATGGCTTGCCTGGGTCGACGGCAGACGGGATGACAGCTCCCCCTACCTCCACCACCCACCGGCCCGCACCCGCAGTACCGGCCCCCGTCATCCCGGAGCCTGAGCGCCCCCGCCGGAGGCATGGTTTTGACCGTTGCCGGGCCGAGTCTGCGGTCCCGCGAGCTAATGCAGCCCCGCGTGCGTTCGGGCAGGCCTGGGCGGATATGGCTGGGACTGGATGGCGTTGGGTGGTGGGCTGGGTTTGCTCGGCTTGGCGGCTCGGGGCGGGCCGGGGTGTGACCGCGGGGTTGAGCGGGCTCAGGCTTCGCGGGTGTTACCCCCATCAGGCCCGAGCTGTCTGGCGCGCGGCCGGCGGTCGGGGTGGAGCGGGGCGGAGACAGGAGCGCAGGCCCGGGCGCCGGGCGCGCTCGCCGCGCTGTGCGCGGCGGGTGCCTTGATGGAGTAGGGAAACTTTCACCGCACCGCGAAGAGCTGGCGCCCGTCATGGCTCCGCACGTGGGGCCCGTGTCCGTCCAAAGCGTCCAGGAGCCGGATGGCGTAGACCTCGGACATCCGCCCGGACACCTCTTCAGGCGTGAGCCACTGGACTGCCGTGGTCTCGTCCGACGTGCACTCGGCGCCGCCGACCGGCTTGCAGCGGAAGACCAACGCGACGACGCCCACGGTGACGTTCTTGTAGACGCCTGTCAGCTCGGCGACGTCGACCTGGAGTCCGGTTTCCTCCAAGACTTCGCGCCGTACGCCCTCCTCCGGGGTCTCTTCGAGTTCCAGCACTCCGCCTGGGAGCTCCCACGTGCCATTGTCGGCCCGCTGGATCGCCAGGAGCCGGCCGTCGTCGCGGACCACCACTCCGGCTACGGACACGGAGTGGCGGGGCGTTGACCGGCTCGTCGGGGCGCTGTTACTCATGTACAGGAGCATAGGAGGAAGAAAAGGACCATGGGAACAGCTGTAGGAGGTGGCAAGACCGTGCCTCGGTACTTGCAGATCGCCGAGGACATCGTCCAGCAGATTCGCGCCGGCGTCTTGCAGCCCGGCGACCAGGTGCCGAGTGAAGCCGAGATGGTGGAGCGCTACGGCGTGTCCGGTGGGACCATCCGCAAGGCCATGACCGAGATCCGCGCCAGTGGGCTCGTGGACACCCGGCACGGCAAGGGCTCGTACGTGAAGGCCCGGCCGCCTGTGCGGCACCGGTCATCCGACCGCTTCCGCCGGTCGCTGCGCCGCGGGGGCAAGGCCGCCTACCTCGCCGAGTCCGAGCAGTCGGGGGCTACGGCCAAGGTCAGCGTCATCTTCATCGGGCCCATGGAGGCCCCGGAGGAGATCGCCCAGCGGCTCGACGTCGCGCCCGGGACGCAGATCCTCGCGCGGCGGCGGCTGTACTTCCGGAACGGGACGCCGGTGGAGACGGCGACGTCGTACCTCCCGTGGGACGTCGTCAAGGACATCCCCGAGCTGTTCGCCGAGAACCCGGGTGGTGGCGGCATCTATGCCCGCCTTGAGGATCACGGTCACGTGTTCGCCGAGTTCGTCGAGACCCTGCAGGCCCGGCCGGCCGCCAAGGCCGAAGCGTCCGAGCTGGCCCTGAGTCCAGGTGCCCCGGTTGTTCATCTGCTGCGCAACGCCGTCACCGAGACCGGTCGCGTGGTGGAGGTCTGCGACACCCTCATGGCCGCTGACCAGTTCGTCTTTGAGTACCGGATCCCCGCCGCCGACTGACGGGCGCTCAACTCCCCACAGCCCGCCGCGAGTTTTCTTCCGCGGCGGGTTGACTCATGTATAGGAGTGCTGCACTCTTCTTCATGTCACTCCTATACATGAGTGACGGAGTCCAACCTCTATAGAGGAGTCATCTGTCATGCGCCAGATTCCCGTCGACACCTCCGCGGCGATGGTGATGATCGCCCAGCCGCCGCAGCCGAAGATCAAGGACCGCAAGACCGGCGAGATCGCCGTCGACCTGGAGACCGGCGCCCAGCTGGCCACCGTCGACGTGGTGTTCCTGATGGCCGGAGTCGCCGAGGTGCTGTCCGTGACCGTGCCGCAGCCGGGACTCACGGGAGAGTTCGCGATGGGGACGCCGGTCGCGGTCACGGGTCTCATCGCCCGGCCGTGGGAGAACGAGTTCAACGGCCAGAGGCGGCACGGAATCAGCTTCCGCGCCGCGGCCGTCACCTCGCTGGCCCCCGCCCCGGCCCCGGTTCAGGCCTGACGCGATGACCAGCGGACAGACTGCCGCGCTGGTCGGCTTATCGCTGGTCGCAGCCGCACTCGGCTGGCTGAAGTGGAAGCGGCCCGGCTGGTACTGGGTCGGATTCGGCTGGCTGGCCACCCTGGTGCGACTGCTGTGGACCTACCGCTCGGTCATGGAGGCCTGCGGGCTGACCGAGCAGCCGTCACGGTCCCGAGTAATCCTCGCGGCGGCCCTGCACCGCATGCCCGACCGGGCACTCCCCAAGCCGCGCCGGATCAGGATCACGCGGTTCGGACTGGTCCTGCGGATCAAGATGCTGCCGGGCCAGGACGTGCAGGACTTCGACGCGGCCACCGAGCGGCTGCGGCACTCCTGGGGCATGCAGGGAGTCCTTGTCAGGTCGCTCAAGCCAGGGTTCCTGGAGATCCGGCTCATCGCCTACGACGTCCTGCGGAAGGTCGTCATGCCGCGCGACGTTCCGGCGGCCGGACTGCTGAAGGTCCCGGTTGCGCTGCGGGCCGACGGAACCCCGCACATGCGGAACTTCCGGGCCAGCCCTCACGAGCTGGTCGTAGGTGCCACCGAGTCAGGAAAGTCGGTCTACCTGCGGGCCTTGGTGAAGGAGTTGGCCAGGCAGCCCGTTGCGCTGGTCGGCATCGACTGCAAGTGGGGTGTGGAGCTCGCTCCGTTCGCGCGCCGGTTGTCCGGGCTGGCCTATACGCCCGACGAAGCGTCTGGGCTCCTGGACGTGCTCGTCGAAGAGATGATCCAGCGCTACGAGCTGATCCGGGCTTCGCAGGGCCTCGGCACCGGCGTCGCGGTGGACGAGATCACATCCGACGTCTGGGGTCTGCCCGAGGACCTTCGACCGGCGCCCATCGTGCTGATCGTGGACGAAGTCGCCGAGCTGTTCTTGATCGCCAACAAGTCCGACGAGAAGCGCCGGGACCACATGGTCACCCAGCTGATCCGCCTCGGGCAGCTCGGCCGGGCCGCCGCCATCTACCTGGAGATCTGCGGGCAGCGCTTCGGCTCCGACCTCGGCGCCGGCGCCACCGCCCTCCGCGCTCAGCTCACCGGCCGTGTGGCACACCGAGTCAACGACGAAGCCTCCGCGAGGATGGCACTCGGCGACATCAGCCTCCGTGCCGTGAGTGCGGCCACCAACATCGCCGTCGACCGCCCCGGCACCGCCGTCGTCGGCCTGCTCTCCGGCGGATGGGCCCGCATCCGGTCCGCATTCGTCTCCCTCGACGAGACCGCCGCCGTCTGCGCCCAGTTCGAGCACCTCGCCCCGGACATCCCGGCTCTGGCGCCTTTCCGCCCGCGGCGGAGCACCCTGCCCGCGCAGGGCAAACAGCCCGCCTGACCTCCCCGTACTCGGTCGGCGCGACCGTCAAGCGCCAAGTCCCTACCCCTCCCATGCCTGAAGGAGGTGAAACACCATGCACCTCAAGGTCCGACCGGACGCCGTCCTCGTCCAGGCCGTCATCGCCGGAGCCCTGTCCTTCGCCCACCTGCACGACCTCGCCGAAGCCGCGGGGCAGGACGGCTGGAAAGCCTGGGCCTACCCCATCAGCGTGGACCTGCTCCTCGTCGCCGCCTGGCGCCGCCTGCGGCTCCTGCGCGACGCCGGGGAGCCGACCCGGTCCGCCTGGACCTGGTTCGCCGTCGCCCTCGCCGCCTCGCTCGGCGCGAACGTCGCCACCGCCGGCCTTCTCGACCTGAACGCCGTCCCGGCTTGGCTGCGGATCCTCGTCGCCGGATGGCCCGCGCTCGCCTTCCTCGGCGGCACGCTCCTCGTCCACAGTCCGGCCGAAGAGCCCGCCGCGGCGGCCCCGTCCGCCGAGCACGATCACGGCCAGGGCGACGCGGACACCGATGCCGAACCGGTCCGGGAACCCGATCCTGAGCCCGCCGCCACCGGGATTGCCGCGCCTGAACCCGCTCCGGCTCTGCCTCCGCCCCCGCCACCGACCACGGCCGTACCGGACGCGCTCCTCGCCTACGGCCGCAAGGTCGCCGACGAGCACCGTGCCCGCACCGGCCACCCGATCGACGCCGACACCCTGCGCGCCCGCCTCGGAGTCCCGGCTCCCATGGCCCACGCCATTGCCGCACAACTCGTCTGAGAGGAGCCCTGCCATGCCCCGCTACCGCTTCCGCGACACCCGCCGGATCGGCCCCGTGGAGGTCGGCACCTACACCGACCGCCACGGCCGCGAGATGCACTCCGCCGCCTGCACCGCCCCCTACTGCGGTTGGTCGGCCGACTACACCAGCCGGGCCGCCGCCGAACTCGCCGCACAGTCCCACCGCTGCGCCCCGCGCTGACCCCGAAGGAGACCCGTCGTGGACGTCCCGCTCTGGCTCGCCCTCATCGTCATCGGCGCCTTGGGCGTGAAGCTCGTCCGCCCGCCCTGGTGGCTGGTCGCCGTGATCCTCCTCGGCGGCTTCCTCCTCGCGAACAGCTTCCTCGCCCCCGCCCTCAACACCGTGATCGACAAGTAGCCCCGGAAGGAGAACCCATGCTCAAGCCCAAGTACCCCGCTCCCGACACCTACACCCCCGTGACCATCCACCCGGCCCCGGTTCCGGCGCCCGCGACCGGCCAGCAGGAGAACGCCCCCGCCCCGGTGGCAGCTCCGGCCGGCCTCGCGGCCCTGGCCCCCAAGACGCCCGGCGCCGCGGTCGCCCTCGTTGCCGGCGGTGTCGCCGGGGTGCTGGCCCTGGCCTCCGTCGCCGTCTCGCTGCTCCTGGCCGTCGCCGTCACCGCCGTCGCCCTGTCCATCAGCGCCGTCGTGGTCCTGTTCCTGATCCGCGCACTGCGCCAGGAGTTCACGAACCACTGACCGGACCGGCCTCCGGGGGCGTCACAGCCACCAAGCATCGCCGCCCCCGGATGGAACGGCCCCTCCCGACCGAAACCGAAAGGACCACCATCATGGACCGGCACAGCGACACCTCGGCCCCGTCATCACCCGGCCGAACGGTGAGCGCCCTGCTGATCGACGCCGACCTGAACAACCCGCTGACCGCACAGACCGCCGTTTTCGCGGCTCTCGTCCAGTTGGCCGAGTCGCACCCGGATCTGCCCGGCGCGTACGTCACCACCAGCCAGGTCACGCCGACCGAGGCACACGTCCTCCTCGACAGCCCGGCCGACCTGGAGGCCTGGCGGCAGGCCACCCACACCGACGCCCTGGACGTGCAGCTCAAGGACGTGAGGGGCGAGAACCAGCTTCTCTTCACCGCATCCGTGGGTCGGATCACGCTGAAGGTCTACACGGTCTTCGTGCCCGCTCCTGCGGCGGTGGGTGCATGACCGCGAACCTCGCGGACCTGGACCCCGGCCTCCTCGGTGATCTGCTGAGGGTCGCCGGGGCTCCCGGTTTCCGCCGCTGGGAGGAGCAGGTCCACCGCACGGGCGGCTGCGCCGACCCCATCCACATCACCGGCTGGACGCTCACCAAGGACAAGACCAGCGGGGAGACGTACCACCGCTACTCGACCGAGAACGAGCCCGGCGCCCGCCTCCGGATCGCCTGCGGCAACCGCCGCGCCTCCCGCTGCCCGTCCTGCGCCTGGACGTACGCCGGGGACACCTACCACCTGATCCGGGCCGGGCTCGCCGGAGACGACCGCCGAGACGTCCCCGCCACCGTCCGCGAACACCCCCGCGTCTTCGCCACCCTCACCGCCCCGTCCTTCGGCCCGGTCCACAACCGGCCCGACTCCGGCCGCTGCCGCTGCGGCACCCTCCACCCCGCCGACGACCCGCTCCTCGGCACCGCCCTCGACCCGGCCACGTACGACTACGCGGCCGCCGTCCTCTTCAACAACCACGCCGGACAGCTCTGGTCCCGCTTCACCACCCGCCTCCGCCGCGAGATCGCCGCCCGCGCCGGCCTCACCCAATGCGAGCTGAAGGAGTCGTGCCGGGTCTCCTTCGGCAAGGTCGCCGAGTTCCAGAAGCGCGGCGCCATCCACTTCCACGCCGTGATCCGGCTCGACGGACCCACCGGCCCGCTCACCCCGCCCCCGCACTGGGCCACCACCCGGCTGCTCACCGAAGCCATCCGGGCTGCCGTCGCGCACACGTACACGTCCATCACCGTCCCGGCCGCCGACGACCAGCCGGCGCGCACCCTCCGCTGGGGCACCCAACTCGACATCCGCCCGATCAAGGCCTTCGGGGACGGCTCCGAGATCACCGAGCAGGCCGTGGCCTCGTACGTCGCCAAGTACGCCACCAAGGCCGCCGAGGACACCGGCACCCTCGACCGCCGCATCGGCAACCGCGAAGCCCTGGTCCTCCTCGACGTCCCCGACCACACCGCTCGCCTGATCGGCGCCTGCCTCGACCTGGACCCGCTCTACCCGGACCGCCGCCTCGCCGCCTGGGCCCACATGCTCGGCTTCCGCGGCCACTTCTCCACCAAGTCCCGCCACTACTCCACCACCCTCGGCGCCCTCCGCCAGACCCGCGCCGACTACCGCGCCGCACAGGAAGCCGCGGCCCGCGGCCTGGACGACCTGGAGCCGGACACCGTCCTCGTCCTGGCGTCCTGGCAGTACGCCGGCCACGGCCACAGCCCCGGCGAATCCGTCCTGGCGGCCTCCATCGCCCGAGACATCCAGCTCAACCGCCAAACCGCCGGCGAAGCACTGAAGGGGGAGCAACATGAGTGAGCGCTACCTGTCCGTCGTCGAAGTCGCCGAGATCCTCGGCACCACCGTGCGGTTTCCCCGGCGCCTCATCGAGGAGCGGCGCATCACCTACGTGAAGGTCGGCCGTCACGTACGGATCCCGGAGAGCGCCGTCCGGGAGTACATCGCCGCCAACACCGTGGCACCGCGTCGGCGCGACCGTATGGCGGTGGCCGCCTGATGGCCGGCAAGCGTCGCCAGTTCGGACGGGTACGGAAGCTGCCCTCCGGCCGATACCAGGCGCGCTACGTCGGGCCTGACGGGCAGCTCCGGCCTGCGCCGGAGACGTTTCGGACCAAACGTGAGGCTGACGACTGGTTGGCCGTCAAGCAGACGGAGATGCGGCAGGGGGACTGGCTGGACCCGGACGCCGGGAAGGTCCCCTTCGGGCCGTACGCCGTCGCCTGGGTCAAGGAACGTGAGCTGACCAGCACAACACGCCAGTTGTACGGCTCGTTGCTCAAGCACCACCTGGAGCCGACGTTCGGCGCCGTCAACGTCGCGGACATCTCGGCCCCCCTCGTACGGCGCTGGCGTGCCGACAAGCTCGCCGCCGGTACCGGCCCGACGACCGTGGCCAAGGCCTATGCCCTCCTGCGCGCCATCCTGGGCACGGCACTGTCAGACCAGCTGATCAGGCGCAATCCCTGCCAGATCAAGGGTGCGAGCGTCGTGCACACGCCCGAGCGGCCGACGGCCACCGTGAAGGAGGTCTATGCACTGGCCGATGCCGTTGCCCCCCGCTTCCGGGCCCTGGTGCTCCTGGCCGGGTTCCTCGGCCTGAGGTGGGGTGAGCTGATCGGGCTGCACCGTCGGGATGTCGATCTGGACCACGGGACGGTGCGCGTCCGGCGGTCCGTCGCCGAGCTGGGCAACGGGCAGCGGGAGATCAAGGCGCCCAAGAGTGCCGCGGGCAAGCGGACGGTCTCCATCCCCAGCGTGATCGTTCCGGATGTCCGGGATCACTTGAAGCGGTACGCCGAGCCCGGGGCCGACGGGCGGGTCTTCGTCGGAGCCAAGGGGGCCACGCCCCGGCGGAACCACTTCAACCGGCTGTGGCACAAGGCCTGTAGCGAGGCAGGGGTCAGCGGGCTGCACTTCCATGATCTTCGGCACACGGGGAACACCCTCGCCGCATCCACCGGGGCGAGCACGCGAGAGCTGATGGCGCGCATGGGCCACAGCACCGCCCGCGCTGCGCTGATCTACCAACACGCGAGTGCCGGCCGGGACCGGCTGATCGCCGACGCGCTGAGCGGACTCGTGGAGAAGAGCCGCGGGGGCACGGAGCAAGATCAGGAGTCCGAGGGGCACGCGGGGGACACGGCGGGTTGAACGCAGACTCTGAGAACGAGTCAGGGCCGGGCGGAGGAAACATCCTCCGCCCGGCCCTGACCAGGTGAGAGCGGGTGACGGGAATCGAACCCGCGTAGCTAGTTTGGAAGACTAGTGCTCTACCATTGAGCTACACCCGCAACACGATCGCCGCAGGTCCGAGGACCGCGGCACGGACAGCATCCTAGCGGGTCGGACCGGGCAAGTGCACACCGCATTCCCGTGCCCGCGCGCGGGCCGGGGCGGGGTGGCCGGAATCTTCCGCGAAACGCGGCGTGTCGGAGGGTCTCCGGCCATGTACCCTACGTGTCGCACCGACGGGGTGTGGCGCAGCTTGGTAGCGCGTCCGCTTTGGGAGCGGAAGGTCGTCGGTTCGAATCCGGCCACCCCGACCAGCACCACCATCCGGCACCGTCCTCGCAGTGATCGCGTTGTGGGCTGATTGCCGCTTGCGGTTACTATGCAAGCTGCGTGCCCGTGTGTCTGATGTACCGGGCCCGATCCGCTGGAACGCTGATTCGCAGCGACAGCAGAGACCCCAGCAGTCAGCCACAAGGAGACCGAACCGTGAAGAGCGCCGTGGAGACCCTGAACCCGACTCGGGTTCGGCTCACTGTCGAGGTGCCCTTCGAGGAGCTCAAGGCCAGCCTCGACGCGGCGTACAAGAAGATCAACCAGCAGGTCACGGTGAAGGGCTTCCGCAAGGGCAAGATCCCCGCCCGCGTGATCGACCAGCGCTTCGGTCGCGGCGCCGTGCTGGAGGAGGCCGTCAACGACGCGCTGCCGAAGTTCTACACCGAGGCCGTCAACGAGGCCGAGCTCAACCCGCTGGGCCAGCCCGAGGTCGACATCACCGAGCTGAAGGACGGCGAGCTGCTGGCCTTCACCGCCGAGGTGGACGTGCGCCCCGAGATCGAGATCCCGGACTTCTCCGGCATCGAGGTCGAGGTCGACGCCGTCGAGGTCACCGACGAGGACGTCGAGAAGTCCGTCGAGCAGCTGCGCAGCCGCTTCGCGTCCACCAAGGACGTCGAGCGCGCCGCCGCCGAGGGCGACGTCGTCACCATCGACCTGGAGGCCAAGGTCGAGGGCGAGGTGCTGCCCGACGGCGTCGCCAGCGACGTCTCCTACACCATCGGCTCGGGCGAGCTCCTCGACGGCATCGACGAGGCCGTCAAGGGCCTGGAGGCCGGCGGCGAGGCCACCTTCACCTCGCAGCTGAAGGGCGGCTCCGCCGAGGGCAAGGACGCCGAGGTCACCGTCAAGGTGTCCAAGGTCTCCGCCCGCGAGCTGCCGGAGCTGGACGACGAGTTCGCGCAGATGGCGAGCGAGTTCGACACCCTGGAGGAGCTGAAGGCCGACAGCCGCAAGCGCCTCGAGAACATGAAGCAGTACGACCAGGCCACGCAGGCCCAGGAGCGCGTCCTGGAGAAGCTGCTGGAGCTCGTCGAGGTGCCGATCCCCGAGAAGCTCCTCGAGGACGAGATCAACACCCGCAAGCACAACCTGGAGCACCACCAGCTCGGCCAGATGGGCCTGACCCTCGAGAAGTACCTGGAGTTCCAGGGCAAGACGGTCGAGGAGTTCGACGCCGAGACCAAGGAGCAGGCGGTCAAGGGCATCAAGACCCAGTTCGTCCTGGACGCCCTGGTCAACAAGGAGAAGCTGGGCGTCAACCAGGAGGAGCTCACCGAGCACCTCATGCGCCGCGCCGCCTCCTCCGGCATGTCCCCCGACCAGTTCGCCCAGGCGGTCGTCGAGGGCGGCCAGGTCCCGATGCTCGTCGGCGAGGTCGCCCGCGGCAAGGCCCTCGCGGTCGTCGTCGAGGCCGCCAAGGTCGTCGACACCAACGGCGAGGTCATCGACCTGTCCGACGAGGACGAGGAGGCGGCCGAGGCCGCCGCCGAGACCGCCGAGGCGGCCGTCGAGGGCGACGAGGCCAAGTGACCCCGCGCCGGCGGCCCGCAGGGGCTGCCGGCAGGGCAGCAGCAGCCGGGGAAGGGCCCGCACGCAGCCGCGTGCGGGCCCTTCCGCACACCGGCCCCCGCCCCGGGGAACCTTGCGCTCCGAGCGAACAGTTCGGGAAGCGGGATGGCGTTGTCCGACCTGCGCGTTAGGGTCCATGAATACGAGGGCACGGGAGTACCCGGACAACGGCGGAATGCGCCGCGCAGGCGGGCCCGCGCCCCCAGAACGAGACGCTGAGACGGCAAGCGGCCGTCGGAGACGAGCAGGTGGATACGTGACGAATCTGAAGCCTTACGCCGCGGGTGAGCCGTCCATCGGTGGCGGCCTCGGCGACCATGTCTACAACCGGCTGCTCGGCGAGCGCATCATTTTCCTCGGCCAGCAGGTCGACGACGACATCGCGAACAAGATCACGGCGCAGCTCCTGCTCCTGGCCGCCGAGCCGGAGAAGGACATCTACCTCTACATCAACAGCCCCGGCGGCTCGGTGACGGCCGGCATGGCGGTCTACGACACCATGCAGTACATCCCGAACGACGTCGTCACCATCGGCATGGGCATGGCGGCCTCCATGGGCCAATTCCTGCTCACCGGCGGCGCCCCGGGCAAGCGCTTCGCGCTCCCGAACACCGACATCCTGATGCACCAGGGCTCCGCCGGCATCGGCGGCACCGCCTCGGACATCAAGATCCAGGCGCAGTACCTGCTGCGTACCAAGCAGCGCATGGCCGAGATCACCGCGCACCACTCCGGGCAGACCGTGGAGGCCATCATCCGCGACGGCGACCGCGACCGCTGGTTCACGGCGGAGGAGGCCAAGGAGTACGGCCTCATCGACGAGATCATCTCCGCCGCGTCGCTGGTCCCGGGCGGCGGCGGCACCGGGGCCTGACCCCGGCCCCGCGGCGCGCGGGCGGCCCCGGCCGCCGGGCCGCGCGCCCGCCCCGCACCAGGCAAGCCCCAGCCCGCAGAACGCCACCAGGATGGTGAACACCCGATGCACATGAACAACCTCTCTCCCGCCGGCGGCCTCTACACCGGCCCGCAGGTGGACAACCGCTACGTCGTCCCGCGCTTCGTCGAGCGCACCTCGCAGGGCGTGCGCGAGTACGACCCGTACGCGAAGCTCTTCGAGGAGCGCGTGATCTTCCTCGGCGTCCAGATCGACGACGCCTCGGCCAACGACGTCATGGCGCAGCTGCTGTGCCTGGAGTCGATGGACCCGGACCGCGACATCTCCATCTACATCAACAGCCCCGGCGGCTCCTTCACGGCGCTGACGGCGATCTACGACACGATGCAGTTCGTGAAGCCGGACATCCAGACGGTCTGCATGGGCCAGGCGGCGTCCGCCGCCGCGGTCCTGCTCGCCGCCGGCACCCCCGGCAAGCGCATGGCCCTGCCCAACGCCCGCGTGCTGATCCACCAGCCGTCCGGCGGCACCGGCCGCGAGCAGCTCTCCGACCTGGAGATCGCGGCCAACGAGATCCTGCGCATGCGCGACCAGCTGGAGACCATGCTGGCCAAGCACTCGAGCACGCCGATCGAGAAGATCCGCGAGGACATCGAGCGCGACAAGATCCTCACGGCCGAGGACGCGCTGGCGTACGGCCTGATCGACCAGATCATCTCCACCCGGAAGATGAACGCGGTCTGACCCCTGCCGCCGCTTGGCGCGGACACGTCGCACGATTCGGTGATGTGAACCGCGCCAAGGGGGCCCCGAACGGGGCCCCCGGCAGGGTACCGTCGGATATGAGGCACCAGGAGCCGCTGAACCAGGCGTCTCCCAGGCGAAGGGGAAGCACCTCGTGGCACGCATCGGTGACGGCGGCGACCTGCTCAAGTGCTCGTTCTGCGGAAAGAGCCAGAAGCAGGTGAAGAAGCTCATCGCAGGACCCGGTGTCTACATCTGCGACGAGTGCATCGACCTCTGCAACGAGATCATCGAGGAGGAGCTCGCCGAGACCTCCGAGGTGCGGTGGGAGGAACTCCCCAAGCCTCGCGAGATCTACGAGTTCCTGGAGAGCTACGTCGTCGGCCAGGAGCCGGCGAAGAAGGCCCTCTCCGTAGCGGTGTACAACCACTACAAGCGCGTCCAGGCCGGCGAGAACGGCGGTGCGCAGGGCCGCGAAGACGCCATCGAGCTCGCCAAGTCCAACATCCTGCTGCTGGGCCCCACCGGCTCGGGCAAGACGCTGCTGGCGCAGACGCTCGCCCGGATGCTGAACGTGCCGTTCGCCATCGCGGACGCCACCGCGCTGACCGAGGCGGGCTACGTCGGCGAGGACGTCGAGAACATCCTGCTGAAGCTGATCCAGGCCGCCGACTACGACGTCAAGAAGGCCGAGACCGGCATCATCTACATCGACGAGATCGACAAGGTCGCCCGCAAGAGCGAGAACCCGTCGATCACGCGTGACGTCAGCGGCGAGGGTGTGCAGCAGGCCCTGCTGAAGATCCTGGAGGGCACGACCGCCTCGGTGCCGCCGCAGGGCGGGCGCAAGCACCCGCACCAGGAGTTCATCCAGATCGACACGACGAACGTGCTGTTCATCGTGGGCGGCGCCTTCGCCGGCCTGGAGAAGATCATCGAGGCCCGGGCGGGCGCCAAGGGCATCGGCTTCGGCGCGACGATCCGCTCGAAGCGGGAGATCGAGGCGAGCGACCAGTTCCAGGAGGTCATGCCGGAGGACCTGGTGAAGTTCGGGATGATCCCCGAGTTCATCGGCCGCCTCCCGGTCATCACCTCGGTGCACAACCTGGACCGCGAGGCGCTGCTCCAGATCCTCGTCGAGCCGCGGAACGCGCTGGTGAAGCAGTACCAGCGGCTGTTCGAACTCGACGGCGTCGAGCTGGACTTCGAGCGCGAGGCCCTGGAGGCCATCGCGGACCAGGCGATCCTCCGCCAGACCGGTGCGCGCGGGCTCCGCGCCATCATGGAGGAGGTGCTGATGTCGGTGATGTACGAGGTGCCGTCCCGCAAGGACGTGGCCCGCGTGGTCATCACCGCGGACGTCGTCCGCTCCAACGTCAACCCGACGCTGGTCCCGCGGATCGTCCCGAAGGACCAGGGCCCGCAGGAGAAGTCGGCGTAACGGCCGCCCGCCACCTGAACGAACGAGGAGGGGCGCCCCGCACATCCGGGGCGCCCCTCCTCGTGTGCCCGCAGGCCGGCGGATCAGATCTTGACGCGGGCCGTGTTGTAGAGGGTGGCCGCCAAGTCCGCGACCTGTTCCAGGGTGTAGCCCTTCTTGCCCGTCAGGAGGGCGCTGGCGTCGCTCGCGCCGACCATGGTCAGGGTGCTGTGGTCACCCCAGATGCAGATGGGGAGCGTGAACTCCTTGGGGCCCTTGAACGCCGGGTCCTTCACGGTGTACTTGGCTTCCTGGCACTTCATCACCGCGCCCTTGAAGCCCTTCGGGGTCATCGCCTTCGGGCTGTCGATGAGTTCGACATTCGTCTTGGAGCTGTCGCTGGTGCTGGCCTTGGCCAGGGCGAAGTAGGCGTCGACGGCCTTCTCGGGCTCGGCAATGTCGCCGTAGACGCCCTCGAAATTGAGGCCCTTGGCCGCCAGCGGGTTGCCGGGGTCGCCCGCCTGGTACTTCTGCGCCACCTGCTGGGGGTTCTTGACGCCGACGGCCTCGGCCTCGCGGCGGTCCTTGTCGCTGAACGACTTCGACGAGGGCTTGGGGTCTTTCTTGAACTCGCCGACGGTCTCCGGGGCGACCAGCTTGTAGCCCTTCGTCGCCTCGTCGATCGTGCCGCCCGAGCCGCCGCCCACGAGGTACCAGCCGCCGCCCGCGACGACCGCCACCGCGGCGACCACCGCGATGACCACGCCGGCCTTGGACTTCTTCGGCGGCTGGCCGCCGTACGGGGGCTGCGGGGGCATGCCCGGCTGCTGGTAGCCGTAGGCCGGGGGCTGCTGCGGGTAGCCGTAGCCCGGCTGCGCTGCCGGCGGCTGGCCGTACGGGCCGGGCTGCCCGGGCGGGGGCGGGGGCGGCGCCCCGTACGGTCCCGGCTGCTGCGGCGGGCCTCCGTACGGCCCCGGCTGGTTGTAGCTCATGCCCTCGTCCCCCTTCAGGATGTTTACGCGCTCCACACATCCTGGCCCACGCGGGCCGGGCGCAGGCCCCCGGGCCCCCTGATTACCGGTTTCAGTACCGGACCGTTACGCCTCTAAACTGTGCCCGTGACCGAGAACACGCAGACACCCAGCAGCCCCGACTCCGAACTGCCGACCCAGTACGCGCCGGCCGAGGTAGAGGGGAAGCTCTACGAGCGCTGGGTAGAGCGTGGGTACTTCACCGCCGACGCGGCGAGCGAGAAGCCCGCGTACACCATCGTCATCCCGCCGCCGAACGTCACCGGCTCGCTCCACCTGGGCCACGCCTTCCAGCACACGCTGATGGACGCCCTGACCCGGCGCAAGCGCATGCAGGGCCACGAGGCCCTGTGGCTGCCCGGCATGGACCACGCCGGCATCGCCACCCAGAACAAGGTCGAGCAGCAGCTCGCCGAGGAGGGCAAGTCCCGCCACGACCTGGGCCGCGAGGAGTTCGTCGAGCGGGTCTGGCAGTGGAAGGAGGAGTACGGCGGCAAGATCCTCGGCCAGATGCGCCGCCTCGGCGACGGCGTCGACTGGTCGCGCGAGCGGTTCACCATGGACGAGGGCCTGTCCAAGGCCGTCCAGACGATCTTCAAGAAGCTCTACGACGACGAGCTGATCTACCGCGCCGAGCGGATCATCAACTGGTGCCCGCGCTGCCTGACCGCCATCTCGGACATCGAGGTGGAGTACCAGGAGGACGCCGGCGAGCTCGTCTCCATCCGGTACGGCGAGGGCGAGGACTCCCTGGTCGTGGCGACGACCCGCGCCGAGACGATGCTCGGCGACACCGCCGTCGCCGTCCACCCGGACGACGAGCGCTACAAGCACCTCGTCGGCAAGCAGATCAAGCTGCCGCTGACCGACCGCACCATCCCGGTCGTCGCCGACACGCACGTCGACCCCGAGTTCGGCACCGGCGCCGTCAAGGTGACCCCGGCTCACGACCCGAACGACTTCGCGATCGGCCAGCGCCACGACCTGCCCGCCATGACGATCATGGACGAGCACGGCGTCATCACCGTCCACGGCCCCTTCCTCGGCCTGGACCGCTACGAGGCCCGTTCCGCCGTCGTCGGCGCCCTGCGCGAGCAGGGCCGGATCGTCGCCGAGAAGCGCCCGTACATGCACTCCGTCGGCCACTGCTCGCGCTGCAAGACCACCGTCGAGCCGCGGCTGTCCATGCAGTGGTGGGTCAACGTGAAGCCGCTGGCCAAGGCCGCCGGCGACGCCGTCCGCGACGGCCGCGTCAAGATCCACCCCGAGGACATGTCGAAGCGGTACTTCGACTGGGTCGACAACATGAACGACTGGTGCATCTCGCGCCAGCTGTGGTGGGGCCACCGGATCCCGATCTGGTACGGCCCGGACGGCGAGATCGTCTGCGTCGGCCCCGACGAGCAGCCGCCGTCGGGTGAGGGCTGGCACCAGGACACCGACGTCCTCGACACCTGGTTCTCCTCCGGCCTGTGGCCGTTCTCCACGCTCGGCTGGCCGGAGAAGACCCCGGACCTGGCGAAGTTCTACTCCACCGACGTCCTGCTGACCGGCCACGACATCATCTTCTTCTGGGTCGCCCGGATGATGATGTTCGGCCTGTACGCGATGGACGGCGAGGTCCCGTTCAAGACGATCGCCCTGACCGGCCTGGTCCGCGACGAGCGCGGCAAGAAGATGTCGAAGTCCTTCGGCAACGTCGTCGACCCGCTCGACTGGATGGACAAGTACGGCTCCGACGCCGTCCGCTTCACCCTGGCCAAGGGCGCCAACCCCGGCACCGACGTGCCGATCGGCGAGGACTGGGTCCAGGCGTCCCGGAACTTCGCCAACAAGATCTGGAACGCGACCCGCTTCGCGCTGATGAACGGCGCCACCGTCGAGGGCGAGCTGCCGCCGGCGGAGAAGCTGTCCGCCACCGACCGCTGGATCCTCTCCCGCCTGAACAAGACGGTCGCGCAGGTCGACGCCTACTACGAGGACTTCCAGTTCGCCAAGCTCAGCGAGGCGCTGTACCACTTCGCGTGGGACGAGGTCTTCGACTGGTACGTCGAGCTGTCGAAGACGACGTTCTTCGCGGGCGGCGAGGGTGCCAAGGCCTCGGGCCGGGTCCTCGGCGAGGTCCTGGACGTTCTGATGCGGCTGCTGCACCCGGTCGTCCCGTTCGTCACCGAGACCCTGTGGACCACCCTGACCGGCCGCGAGTCCATCGTGGTCGCCGAGTGGCCCAGCGACAGCGGTTTCCGCGACGAGGCCGCCGAGGCCGAGATCGGAAACCTCCAGCAGGTCGTCACCGAGGTCCGCCGCTTCCGCGCCGACCAGGGCCTGCAGCCGGGCCAGAAGGTCCCGGCCCGCCTCGACCTGACGGGCACCCCGCTCGCCGCGCACGAGGCGGCCATCCGCCAGCTGCTGCGCCTCCAGCCGGAGGGCGAGGGCTTCAGCGCCACCGCCACCCTGCCGGTCGGCGGCGCGACCGTCGCGCTGGACCTGTCGGGCACCATCGACGTGGACGCCGAGCGCAAGCGCCTCTCCAAGGACCTCGCGGCCGCGGAGAAGGAGAAGGCCCAGGCCGAGGCGAAGCTCGGGAACGAGGCCTTCCTGGCGAAGGCCCCCGACAACGTCGTGGACAAGATCAAGGGCCGTCTCGCCAAGGCCGAGGCGGACATCGCCCGCATCCAGGCCCAGCTGGCGGCGCTGCCCGCCGCCTGACGGACCGTACGGCCGCCCGCAGGCCCCCGCCCCGCAGCCGCGGCGCGGGGGCCTGTGCCGTACGGGGGAGTTCCCGGCAGGCGGGTGCCGATTCTCACGCCCGCCGCCGCCCGCCGGCCGCCTCCTTCCCGTCCCCGACCGCGGAAGATGGACACCATGCCCGTCAAGTTCGCCGTCCCGGCGTTCCACCGGGCCGCGGCGGCCGCCGCGGCCGCGGGCCGCCGTACCGCCGACGCCTGGTACGGCGGGCCGCAGCGGGCGCAGGACGTGCTCGCCGCCCTCGGCTGCCTGGCCCTGATGGCCCTGGACCTGCCGGGCCTCGCCGCCGCCGACAACTCGCTGAGCGGGCTGCTGGCCGCCGCCGTGCTGGCCGCCGGGGCGGCGACGCTGCTGGTGCGGCGCCGCGCGCCGTGGGTCGCGTACGCCACCGCGCTGCTGTTCCTCGGCTGGCTGCACGAGCTGACGCTGGTCCAGTTCGCCCTGTACTCGGTGGGCCGCTTCCGCGGGCGCCGGGCCGCCGTGCTCGCCACCGCCGGGTACGTGGCGTACGCGCTGGCCGTGTTCGCCGTGCCCGGCTGGCCCGAGCCGCGGGCCCAGACCCTCAGCGCGTACGTGAGCCTCGTCGTGCCGATCGGGGTGCTCGCCTCGGTCGTCGGGGTCGCCGCCTCCCGCCACGACCTGGTGCGCGAGCTGGAGGCCCGGCGGGCGGAGGCGGCCGTGCTCCAGGCGGTCCAGGAGGAGCGCACCTCGGTCGGCCGGGACGTGCACGACTTCGTCGGCCGCGAGCTGACCCTGCTGACGGTCCGCTCCGAGGTGCTGTCGGTGCGGGCCCGGGGGACGGCGTACGGGAAGGACTTCGCGGAGCTGGCGGACACCGCGCGACGGGCCCACCTCGCCCTCAACGAGATCGTCGTGCAGCGCGGCGGCCCCGCCGCCACCCCCGGCGTGGACGGGCTGGCCGCGCTCGCCGAGGAGAGCGGCCGGGCAGGCTCGCCGGTGCGCATGGAGCTGGACCCGCAGGTGCGCGGGCTGTCGCCGCTGCGGCAGGCCGCCGTCTACCGGGTGGTGCAGGAGTGCCTCACCAACGCGGCCAAGCACGCCTGCGGCGAGACCGTCGACGTCCGGATCGAGGCGGACGGGGAGCAGCTGCGGATCTCGGTGGGCAATCCGCTGCCGGCCGGGCTCCCGGCCCGCGCGCCGGTCTCGGCGGGCTCGGGCACGGCGAGCATGGCGGAACGCGTCGGCAGCCTGGGCGGCACCCTGACGGTCACCCGGACGGGCGACAGGTACGTGGTCGTCGCCACCTTCCCGCGAGGGTAGGCGCGCAGCCGCCGCTCAATACGGTCGCAACCCCCGCGGAAGGTGCCGAAGTGCCGGGGTCGGAAGCCGCGCCGGTCCGCGTCCGTAAACTGGCCCTGTGAGTGAGCAGCAGCCCGAGGGCCACGGCCCCGACGACCGCGACGACACCCTCGACATGTTCGAGCGGATCGTGGCCGAAGAGTCCGAGCGCGACCCCGACCTGGCGGTGATCGAGGCCGGCAGCCGCACCCTGCGCGCCCAGGCCGGACCGCCGCAGGGCGACGCGGTGCCCGCCGAGCCCCTCGACCCCGAGGTGGCCGCGGCGCTGCGGGAGGTCGAGCAGGAGCTCTCCACCCGCTGGGGCGAGACGAAGCTGGAGCCGTCCGTGTCGCGGATCGCCGCGCTGATGGACGTCCTCGGCGAGCCGCAGCGCGCGTACCCGTCGATCCACGTGACCGGCACCAACGGCAAGACCAGCACGGCCCGCATGATCGAGGCCCTGCTGAACGCCTTCGACCTGCGCACCGGCCGCTACACCAGCCCGCACGTGCAGTCGGTCACCGAGCGGATCAGCCTGGACGGGGCGCCGATCACGGCCGAGCGGTTCGTCGGGACGTACCGCGACATCAAGCCGTACGTGGAGATGGTCGACGCCGCGCAGGAGTACCGGCTGTCCTTCTTCGAGGTGCTCACCGCAATGGCGTACGCCGCGTTCGCGGACGCCCCGGTCGACGTCGCCGTCGTCGAGGTCGGCATGGGCGGCACCTGGGACGCGACGAACGTGATCGACGCCGCGGTCGCGGTCATCACCCCGATCAGCCTGGACCACACCGACCGGCTCGGTTCGACCCCCGGCGAGATCGCGGGGGAGAAGGGCGGCGTCGTCAAGCAGGACGCCACCGTGATCCTGGCGCAGCAGCCGGTGGACGCGGCGCAGGTGCTGCTGAAGCGGGCCGTCGACGTCGACGCGACGGTCGCCCGCGAGGGCATGGAGTTCGGTGTCGTCTCCCGCGAGGTCGCGGTCGGCGGGCAGATGCTGACGCTGCGCGGCATGGGCGGCGAGTACGACGGGATCTTCCTGCCGCTGCACGGCGCGCACATGGCGCACAACGCGGCGGTGGCGCTGGCCGCCGTCGAGGCCTTCTTCGGCGTCGGCCGGGAGGCCGCGCGGGAGCTGGACGCCGACACCGTCCGCCGGGCGTTCGCGTCGGTGGCCTCGCCCGGCCGGATGGAGGTCGTCCGCCGCAGCCCCACGGTCATCCTGGACGCGGCGCACAACCCAGCGGGCGCGCAGGTGACGGCCGAGGCGGTCACCGAGGCCTTCGGCTTCAGCCGGCTGATCGGCGTCGTCGCCGCCAGTGAGGGCAAGGACGTCCGCGGGGTGTTCGAGGCCTTCGAGCCGATCTTCGCGGAGGTCGTGGTCAGCGCGAACACCAGCCACCGGTCGATGTCGGCGGACGAGCTGGCGGCCATCGCGGTCGAGGTGTTCGGCCCCGACCGGGTGCAGGTGGAGCCGCGGCTGGACGACGCCCTGGAGGCCGCCATCACCCTGGCGGAGGAAGAGGGCGAGTACGGAGGGGCCGGTGTCCTGGTCACCGGCTCCGTGATCACGGTGGGCGAGGCCCGCCTGCTGCTGAAGAGGGGCTGACGGATGCGCACGCTGTGTGCGAGCACCCTGATCGCGGAGTTCTTCGTGATCGGTTTCGCCGGGCTGGTCGCCATGAAGGGCGACCTGTCGCAGGCCACGGTATGGACCGTCTGCGGGATCGCCATGCTGCTGTCGGTGCTGCTGTGCGGGATGCTGTCGCGCCCCGGCGCGGTGCAGATCGGCTGGGCGCTGCAGATCGGGCTGATCGCGAGCGGCTTCGTCGTCCCGACGATGTTCTTCCTCGGCGCGGTCTTCGCCGGCCTGTGGTGGTGCTCGGTCCACTACGGCCGCAAGATCGACGAGGCCAAGGCCCGCTGGGCCGCGCAGGGCGAGGCCCAGGCCTGAGGCCGGGGGGCCGGAGCGGGCCCGCGCGGCAGGCGGAGGCGGCACCCGGTCCGGGTGCCGGCGGCCCCCGGCGCTCCCTGTAGCCTCGTACCACCGCACCCGTTTGCCGCAAGGAGCCGCAACATGTCCCAGCGCACGCTCGTCATCCTCAAGCCCGACGCGGTGAAGAGGGGACTGGTCGGCGAGATCATCGGCCGCATCGAGCGGAAGGCCGGCTGGACGATTCCCGCCATGGAGCTGCGCACGCTGGACCAGGAGACCCTGGAGGCCCACTACGGCGAGCACAAGGGCAAGGTCTTCTACGAGCCGCTCATGGGCTTCATGGCGAGCGGCCCGGTCGTCGTCCTCGTGGTCGAGGGCGAGCGGGCCATCGAGGGCGTCCGGCAGCTGGCCGGCCCGACCGACCCGATCGCCGCGGCGCCCGGCTCCATCCGGGGGGATTTCGGGACCGTCGTCCGCGAGAACCTGATCCACGCGTCGGACTCGGAGGAGTCCGCGGAGCGCGAGCTGAAGCTGTTCTTCCCCGCGCTGTGACGCCGTCCTCCCTGACGTGACATCAGCCGAATAGAGCTCTCCACCTGGGGCGACCGAAGTAATTTCGGTCGCCCTTCGGTATACGGGGGCACCCGCGGGAACGCATGGGCAGGACACGACGTCACCAGTAAGGGGGCGGGTATCCGTTCCGGCGGGATTGCCGGAGTCCCGTCGCGCGATGTGCACACCCACGGCACTACGATGGGGCCTCCACCCACACACCCACCTCGCCGACCTGACAGCAGCCGCTATCAACTGGAAGGCCAGACGCTCCTCATGGGGAACAAGGGGAACAACATGTCGTTCATCGGCCGTGACATGGCGATCGACCTCGGGACCGCCAACACGCTGGTGTACGTGAGGGGCCGGGGGATCGTCCTGAACGAGCCGTCCGTGGTCGCCATCAACACGAACACCGGTGGCATCCTGGCGGTCGGCTCCGAGGCGAAGAAGATGATCGGGCGCACGCCCGGGAACATCGTCGCCGTCAGGCCCCTCAAGGACGGCGTCATCGCCGACTTCGAGATCACCGAGCGGATGCTCCGGTACTTCATCCTCAAGATCCACAAGCGCCGCTACCTGGCCCGCCCGCGCGTCGTTGTCTGCGTCCCCTCCGGCATCACCGGGGTGGAGCGCCGCGCCGTCATCGAGGCGTCCACCCAGGCGGGCGCCCGTCAGGTCCACATCATCGAGGAGCCCATGGCCGCGGCCATCGGCTCGGGCCTCCCGGTTCACGAGGCCACCGGCAACATGGTCGTGGACATCGGCGGCGGCACCACCGAGGTCGCCGTCATCTCCCTCGGGGGAATCGTCACGGCCCAGTCCATCCGGGTCGCCGGCGACGAGCTCGACAACGCGATCATCCAGCACATCAAGAAGGAGTACAGCCTCCTCCTCGGTGAGCGGACCGCCGAACAGATCAAGATCACGATCGGGTCGGCGTACGACCTCGACAAGGACGAGCACACCGAGATCCGCGGCCGCGACCTCGTCTCGGGCCTGCCCAAGACGGTCGTCATCTCGGCCGCCGAGGTCCGCAAGGCCATCGAGGAGCCGGTGAACGCGATCGTGGACGCGGTCAAGACGACCCTCGACAAGTGCCCGCCCGAGCTCTCCGGCGACATCATGGACCGCGGCATCGTCCTCACCGGCGGCGGCGCCCTGCTGCGCGGCCTCGACGAGCGGCTGCGCCGCGAGACGGGCATGCCGATCCACATCGCCGAGGACCCCCTGGACTCCGTCGCGCTCGGCTCCGGCAAGTGCGTGGAGGAGTTCGAGGCGCTCCAGCAGGTCCTGGACGCCCAGCCCCGACGGTGACGCCAACCCCCTTGCGGGGCGGCGCGGAACACAAGGATCCGCCGTACGGGTGCTGCCGCGCCCGTGCGGCGGATCGTTGATATACAGGCAACAGCCCGGTGCGCCCCCGAGCGCCGGGCGCGACCGGGCGGTTCAGCCGCACGGGCAACTACGAGGAAGGCACGGCCGCCGCACGTGAGGGACACACGAGAAAGCCGGCTGCTCCTGGTGCTCCTGATCGCCATCGCGTTCGCATTGATCACGGTGGACATCAGGGCAGGCGAGGAGTCTCCGGTCGACGGCGCCCGGCAGGCCGCCGCGGCGGTCTTCGGCCCGGTCGAGGAAGGCGTCGCCTCGGCCGTCGACCCCGTCGCCAACGCCATAGGCGCCGTACGGGACTCCGGCGAACGGCACAGCCGCATCGCCGTCCTCGAACGCGAGAACGCCGCCCTGAAGGCCAAGCTCGGCAGCGAGGACCTCACCCGCAGCCGCGTCCGCGAACTCGACGAGATGCTCAAGCGGGCCGGCTCCGGCCAGTACGGCATCAAGGGCGCCGAGGTCATCGCCATAGGAGCGGCCCAGGGCTTCTCCTGGACCGTCACCATCGACGCCGGCAGCAAGGACGGCATCGAACGCGACATGACCGTCCTCAACGGCGACGGCCTCGTCGGCCGCGTCGCCACCGTCGGCCCCGACACCGCCACCGTCGTCCTCGCCAACGACCCCGACTTCACCGTCGGCACCCGCCTGGAGAAGACCGGGGAACTCGGCTTCGCCACCGGCCAGGGCGACCGCGCCCTGTCCGTCCAGATGCTCAACGGCAAGGCGAAGGTCGCCCCCGGGGACCGGCTCGTCACCTTCGGGTCCCGCGGCAACAAGCCCTTCGTCCCCGGCGTCCCCATCGGCGAGGTCGTCAAGGTCGACCCCGCCCGCGGCGACCTCACCCGCACCGTCTGGGTCCGCCCCTTCGTCGGCTTCTCCCGCCTCGACATCGTCGGCGTCGTCGTCGTACCGCCGCGCGAGGACCCGCGCGACACCGTCCTTCCCCCCAAGCCCGCGGTCCAGCCCACCCCGACGGTCACGGTCACGGTCACCCCGTCCCCCGCCGCGTCCGCCGGTGCCCCCGCCAAGCCGGCCGACGAGTAGGAGCTGCCCCCATGCGCGTCAACCGGATCCTGCTCTCCGCCACGCTCGTCGTGGTCGCCCTCGTCATCCAGGTCAGCGTCCTCGGACGGCTGCAGCTGCCCGGGGCGGTGCCCGACCTCGTCCTGCTGACCGTCGTCGCCCTCGCCCTCGTCTACGGGCACACCAGCGGCGCCCTCATCGGCTTCGCCGCCGGACTCGTCGCCGACCTCGCCCCGCCCGCCGACCACGCCGCCGGGCGCTACGCCCTCGTCCTGTGCGTCATCGGATACGCCGCCGGACTCGTCCGGCCCGACTCCGGGCGGTTCCGCTCCGCCTGGGGCCCCCTGCTCACCGTGGTCGCCGCGGCCATCACCTCCACCCTGATGTACGCGGGCGTCGGCGCCCTCGTCGGCGACACCGCCGCCCGCCACGTGGGCCTGACGGGGCTGCTGCTCACCGCGACCGTCTACGACCTGCTGCTCGCGCCGTTCACCGTGCCGTTCATCATGGCCCTCGCCCGGCGCGCCGAGAACGACCCGCTGGCCGTCGAGGCCAACGCCGGCCAGGCCAAGGCGGCGGACGTCTCCTCCGGCTGGGTCGCCGGCGGCACCGGCCTGCGCATCGGCAGCCAGCGCGGCGGCCTCCGGCTGATCACCGCGCGCAACCGGGCCAACCGGGCCGGCCGGATAAGGGGGGTCAAGGGCGTCAAGAGCGTGAAGAGCGTCAAGAAGCTGTGAGGGGGCAGGGCCCGTGACCAATACCCCCGAGACCGGCCGCACCTCCCGCGTGCAGATCCGGCTCGTCATCGTCCAGGTGCTCATCTGCTCCATGCTGGCCACCCTCGGCGGGCGCCTGTGGTACATCCAGATCCGCAACGGCGACGAGTACTCCTACGAGGCCCGGCACAACCACGTCCAGCGGGTCGTCCAGCCCGCCGTGCGCGGCCCCATCCTCGACGCCCGCGGCGTGGCGCTCGCCGACAACGAGACGCGCCTCGTGGTCTCCGCCAGCCGCACCGCCCTGATGAAGATGAAGGACAAGGGCAAGGGCGTCCTCACCCGGCTCGCCGACGTGCTCGACATGACGCCGAAGGAGGTCATGGAGAAGGTCCGCATCTGCGACTCCGAGACCCCCCGCCCCTGCTGGAACGGCTCCCCCTACCAGCCGATCCCGGTCACCTCCGAGGCCACCACCCAGCAGGCGCTCCAGATCCGCGAGCGCCCCGAGGAGTTCCCCGGCATCAGCGCCGAGCCCACCGCCGTACGCCGCTACCCCGCGCCCGGCGGCGCCCGCACCGCGCAGGTGCTCGGCTACCTCTCCCCGGTCACCGACGAGGAGATCCAGAAGGCCAAGAACACCGACTCCCCGCACCTGCGCTCCGACCAGGTCGGCCGCTCCGGGATCGAGCGGACGTACGACAAGGAGCTGCGCGGCAAGGCCGCGGTCACCTCCTACGAGGTCGACAACCTCGGCCGGGTCATGGGCCAGACCAGGTCCGACCCGGGCGTCCCCGGCTCCACCCTCGTCACCAGCATCGACGCCCGCGTCCAGGCCGTCGCCGAGTTCGAGCTCCAGCAGGCGATGAAGACCGTCCGCCAGGAGACCGACAAGATCACCGGCCGGAAGTACGAGGCCGACGCCGGCGCCGTCGTCGTCATGGAGTCCAAGACCGGCCGCATCGTGGCCATGGCCTCCCAGCCCGACTACGACCCCAACGCCTGGGTCGGCGGCATCTCCGCCAAGGACTACGCCCGGCTCACCAGCAAGGGCTCCAACTACCCGCTCCTGAACCGGGCCATCCAGGGACAGGCACCCGCGGGCTCCATCTTCAAGGTCGTCTCCGCCAGCGCCGCCGTGCGCGCCGGCTACCCCTTCGACAGCCGCTACGACTGCAGCAGCTCCTACAGCCTCGGCGGCCGCAGCTTCGCCAACTTCGAGTCCAAGGGACACGGCCCCATCACCCTCGGCGAGGCGCTGAAGTTCTCCTGCAACACCGTCTTCTACGCCCTCGGGCACAAGGAGTGGCAGCGCGACGGCGGCCTGACCCCGAAGAAGGACGCCCACGACTGGTTCTACCGGACCGCCCGCGAGTTCGGCCTCGGCTCCGAGACCGGAGTCGACCTGCCGAACGAGGTCACCGGCCGCATCCCCGACCGGCAGTGGAAGAAGAGCTTCTGGAAGGCCAACAAGGACGCCTGGTGCAAGCAGGGCAAGAAGGGCGGCACCTACGTCGAGCAGATCGCCTACGAGAGCTGCCTCGAAGGCAACCAGCTCAAGGCGTTCGACAGCATCAACTTCGCCATCGGCCAGGGCGACGTCCTCGTCACCCCCATCCAGATGGCCACCGCCTACGCGGCCATCAGCAACGGCGGCACCCTCTTCAACCCCACCGTCGGCAAGGCCGTCATCAGCCCCGACGGCAAGCGGACCGACGTCATCCAGCCCACGCCGCACGGCAGGCTGCCCGTCGACGCCGAGACCCTGAAGAACCTCGACAAGGGCCTGCGGATGGTCGTCGAACCCGGCGGCACCGCCGCCTGGCGCTTCGGCGGCTGGCCCCAGGACAAGATCCCGATGCGCGCCAAGACCGGCACCGCCCAGGTCTACGGCAAGCAGACGACCTCCTGGCTGGCCACCTACACCGACGACTTCACCATCGTCATGACGATCTCCCAGGGCGGCACCGGCTCCGGCGCCTCCGGCCCCGCCGTCCGCAACATCTACAACGCCATGTACGGCCTCGACATGGAAGGCGGCTTCGACCCGGCCCGGGCCCTGCTGCCCAAGCCGCAGACCAAGCTGCCGGCCGTCCGCCCCGACGGCACCATCGAGGCGCCCGAGGTGAAGCCGTACGTGCCCCCGTCCCCAG
>NZ_RPSE01000289.1:0-8221 GCF_003949955.1 Streptomyces sp. WAC05292 | reverse complement strand
GGGCGTGGGTGCGGCGGCCGGGCGGGCGGGTGGTGTCGGCGGCCGGCGCGCGGCGCGGGTTCCTGCGCCTGCGTTCGGCGCGCAGGCAGGCCCGCAGGCCCTCCGGGTCGATGCCCTCGTTGCAGGCGTGGTGGAGGAGTTGGGCGAAGCGGTAGCCGGCGTCGGCGCGGAGGGCGAGGCCGAGGGCGATGCGGGCCGTCGGCTCGTCGCCGGCGGACCAGGAGATCCAGCCCGCGAGGGTGAGCGGGGCCGCCGCGTGCTCCCGGTAGGCGCCGACGCAGCGCCTGGCGAGGGCGCGCCACAGGCGCAGGGCGGCCGCCGATTCGTCGTCCTCCATCCATTCGGCCGCGATGTCCCTGGTTTCCCGGTCCTGGAGGCCGAGGATGACGGAGGCGGCCTCGTCGTGGCCGAGGAGGGCGTCGTCCCACTCGTCCGCGCAGGGCCCGCCTTCGGCCGGCGGGGCGAGGGAGAGGCGCCGCAGGAGCGTGCGGGCCAGGGTGACCGTCTCGGCGCCCACCTGCTCCCGGGTGGCCCCGTCCAGGATCTTCGGTACGAGGGCGGCCGCGGCCCGGTCGAGGGCCTGTTCCATCTCCACCGCAAGGGGGCCGCGGAGCGGGGAGAGCCCGGCCTCCAACTCGCGCAGGGAGCCGCGGATCCGCAGTCCGGCGAAGGTGGCGGCCGCCGCTGCCACCGAGGTGCCCGGAGCGGCCAGGGGGAAGCCCTCGGCCGGGCAGCAGCGCTCGTCCGGGCAGCAGTAGGACCAGTAGCGGCCGCCCGAGATGCACACCGCTTCGAGGACGGGCACCTCGAGTGCCCCGCAGGCCAGCCGGATCCGCTGGGCGAGGGGCCGCAGCCGGGTCATCACCCGCTGGGCGCCGTCTCCGGGCTCCGGGTCCTGGCAGAGGAACAGGATGATGCCGTCGGGGCGGCCGCCGCGCCGCTCGCTGCCGTGGACCAGGCATTCGGCGACCTGCCGGGCGGTGTCCTCCCATTCGGCCGGGACCGGGGGGATTCCGAGCCGGAGCCGGCCGCCGAAGCGGCCGCCCTCGCCGTGCACGGCGACCATCACGAGGGAGTCGGTGGGGTGGAAGCCGAGCATGTACGGCAGTGCGTCGGCGAGTTCGCCCGGGCTGCGCAGGGTGACCCGCGGCGGGGCGGGATCTCCCGGCGGGCGGGCGGGAGGCTCGTGGGACGGGGTGCGGGATGCGTGGTCGTTCGTCATGCCCCGAAGGTCCCGCGCCCGGCGGCACCCCCGAAAGCCCTGTGGATAACTCCACTTGCTCAGCGAGATTTTGATTCTTCAATTTCCACAGCGGTGGCGCGTACGGGCTGCCCTCCGGTCCCATGGCGACAGGACACGGCCGCCCCCCGCGCCTCTCGGGCCGGTGGAGCGGTCATGGACGGCTCGAGGACGATCCGAGCGGTGGTCCACCGGGCTGTGCCATGGTCCGCTCCGATCATCGGCGCCGAGATGGAGGCAGGATGCACACTCAGACTGGCCGGGGGACCGGACTGGTGGCCCGTTCGGCGGGACTGGCCGAACTGGCCCGCCGCCACGCCCCCGACGCCGAGGACCAGCGCCGCTTGGCGCCCGACGTCGTGGAGCGCATGCTGGCGACCGGATTCGCCCGGCATTTCGTCCCCGCCGCGTTCGGCGGCACGGAAGGCACGTTCGAGGAGTTCAACGCCGCCGTCGCCACCGTGGCCGAGGGCTGCGCGGCCACCGCGTGGTGCGCGTCGGTCGCGGCCAGCCTGGCGCGGATGGCGGCCTGCCTGCCGCGGGAGGCGCACGCCGGGATATGGGGCGAGGGGCCCGACGCGTTCGTGGTCGGCTCGCTCTCCCCCGCCGGCAAGGCCGTTCCGGTGCCGGGCGGCTGGAGCGTGTCCGGCTCCTGGGCGTACATCAGCGGCGTCGACCACTCCGACTGGGCCGTGCTCTGCGCCGTCGTACCGGGCGCCGGGAGCACCCCGCCCGGACCGCCGCCGGCGCGGCTGTTCGCCCTGCCCCGCACCGACTACGCGGTCAAGGACACCTGGACCGGCTCCGGCATGCGCGGCACAGGCAGCAACACCCTCATCGCCGAAGAGGTGTTCGTGCCCGAGTCGCGGAGCGCCGAGCGGCAGCGCCTCTTCGACGGGCTGCCCCTCGCCTCGGACGCCGACTGCCACACCGTCCCCATCCAGGCCGTCAACGGGCTCTCCTGCGCGCCGATCGCCCTCGGCGCCGCACGCGAGGCGCTGCGGCTGTGGACCGGCGACACGGTGCAGCGGCTGGAGCGCGGAGCCGGCCGGCCGGGCGTACCGGGCCCCTCCCGGAGCACGTACGAGGCGGTCCTGACCCGCAGTGCCGGCGAGATCGACGCCGCCGCGCTGCTGCTGGAGCGGGCCGCGCGCCTCGCCGACGGCGGCTCGCGCGTCACGGCCGAGGAGACCTCCCGCAACGTCCGCGACTACGCCATGGCCACCGAGCTGCTGGTGAACGCGGTGAACCGGATGTTCGCCACCGCCGGCACCTCCGGCCAGACCTCCGACAGCCCGCTCCAGCGGATCTGGCGCGACGTCAACTCGATCGCCACGCACATAGCCCTGGCCTTCGACCCTGCCGCGGCGCAGTACGCGTCCCACTCCTTCCCCCGCTGACGCGGCCCGGTCCGCCGGCCGGCGCTCCGGGCACCGGCCGGCGGCCCCCGTTTGACATGGAGCGCGCTCCAACGACCAGCATGACGGGCAGGCACCGACCCGCCCAGGAGGCACAGCATGACCGACATCCCCACCCGGCACTTGGGCGCACTGGCGGTTTCCGCACAGGGCCTGGGCTGCATGGGCATGAGCCACGGCTACGGAGCCACGGACGACACGCAGTCGATCGCGACGCTGCGGCATGCCCTCGACCTCGGAGTGACCCTCCTGGACACGGCCGACTTCTACGGCTCCGGGCACAACGAGGAGTTGATCGGCAAGGCCGTCGCCGGCCGCCGCGACGAGGTCGTCCTGGCGACGAAGTTCGGCTTCGCCAACCGCCTCGGCGAGCCCACCCGGGTGCGCGGCGACGCCGCCTACGTGCGGCAGGCGTGCGAGGCGTCGCTGCGCCGGCTCGGGGTCGACCACATCGACCTGTACTACCAGCACCGTGTCGACCCGCAGGTCCCCATCGAGGAGACCGTCGGCGCGATGGCCGAGCTGGTGCGGGCGGGGAAGGTCCGCCACCTCGGGCTGTCCGAGGCCGGGGCCGGGACCGTCCGGCGGGCGCACGCCGTCCACCCGATCGCCGCGCTGCAGAGCGAGTGGTCGCTGTGGTCGCGGGACCTGGAGGCGGAGATCGCCCCGGTCTGCCGCGAGCTGGGCGTCGGCTTCGTCCCCTACGCACCGCTCGGGCGCGGCTTCCTCACCGGCAACTACGCCTCCGTGGACGGGCTGGCCGACAACGACGTCCGGCGCGGCCACCCCCGCTTCGCCGACGGCAACCGGGAGCGCAACCTCGCGATCGTGGCGCGGCTGGAGCAACTGGCCGCCGCCAAGGGCGTCACCGCCGGCCAGCTGGCCCTGGCCTGGTTGCAGCACCGCGGCGAGGACGTCGTGCCGATCCCGGGCACACGGCGGGTGCGCTACCTGGAGGAGAACCTGGCGGCCCTGGCCGTGGAGCTGTCCCCCGAGGACCTCGCCGCGATCGAAGCGGTCGCCCCGCCCGGGCGGTTCTCGGGCACCCGCTACGACGCGACCGGCCTCGGCTTCGTCAACGGCTGAGGTCCGGGAGCGGCCGGAGCACCGGAGCATCCGGGCGGCACCCCTGCCCCGCAGCGGGGGCGCCGCCCGCGGGCCGTGCCCGGCCTCCTTCCATGGGCCGCGCCCGGCCTCCTTCCATGGGCCGTGCACGGCCTCCCGGGGCCGGCTCCGGGCCGCCCCGGGCCCGCGGGCAGACCGCCCGGACGGCGGTCCGGAGCCGCCCTGCGGCATGTGAGATCTTCACGTCCACCCGTGTCCGCGTCACTGGTTCGCGGCTCGACCGGACTGCGATGCTGGCTCCATGGAATTCGGAGTTCTCGGACCGCTCGAAGCCCGCATGCACGACACCTCCGTAGTACCGACCGCCGGCAAACCCCGACAGATCCTCGCGCTGCTCGCGATCCGCGCGGGCCGCGTCGTCCAGGTGGAGACGCTGATGGCGGAGTTGTGGGGGAACGCCATCCCCCGCAGCGCCGCCACCACGCTCCAGACCTACATCCTCCAACTGCGCCGCAAGCTCACGGAAGCCGGCGTGGAGCGGACCGGCCGCACGGCCAAGGACGTCCTGGCGACCTGCTACGGCGGGTACCGGCTCGCCCCGGAGGACTTCACCCTCGACCTGCTGGAGTTCCAGCAGCTGGTCCGCCAGGGCGACCGCGCCCTGGCCGACAACGACCCCGGCTCGGCGTCCGCGCACCTCAGCCGCGCCCTGAACCTGTGGCGCGGGCCGGCCCTCACCGACGTACCCGTCGGGGAGATCCTCGGCACGGAGGTCATCGGCATGCAGGAGGAGCGCGCCTGGGCGCTGGAGATGCGCCTCGACGCCGACCTCAGCCTGGGCCGGCACGCGGAGATCATCGGCGAGCTGCGGATGCTGGTGAGCCAGCAGCCCATCCACGAGACCTTCTCCGCCCAGCTGATGACCGCGCTGTACCGGGCCGGACACCCCTGGCGCGCGCTCGACGCCTTCCAGGCGCTGCGCCACGCCCTGATCAAGGAGCTGGGGGTGGAGCCGTCGCCGCGGCTCCAGCGGCTGCACCAGTCCATCCTGGCCAACGACACCGACCTCCACCTGTCCGCCCCGATCCCCCATGCGCTGTCGGCCTAGCCGGAGTACGGGGGAACGCACGCAACGACGAAGCTCCTGGTGCACGGGTCCGCGATCCCACGGTCCCGTGTCCGCCAGGAGCTTCGTGCGTTCCGTCCGCGCCGTCGGCCGCCGGCCGCCGGCGGGTCAGGCCGCCTGGTCGTAGCCGACGGCGCGCGAGCGAAGCCGGAACCGGTCGCCCGCGGTGTCGATGACGTCGTGCAGGACGATGCTGACGCCGATCTCCGGCCGCTCCTGCGGGCGGGTCTGCACGATCAGGGCGTAGACCGTCGAGACGATGCTGCCGTCCTCCTGCGGGTCCAGGACGATCTGGTTGAAGTAGTGGCGCAGCTGCGTCGGGTTCCCCTCGAACTGCTTCATGAAGGCGCGCAGCTCCTCCAGGATGGCCCCGGGGCCCACGGCGGGCTCGGCGCCCGGGGTGAGGGCGAAGCTGCCGTCCTCGGTGAACGTCCCGGCGTGCTCCTCCAGCCGGCCGTTGTCGAGCGCCTGCATCTGGCGGGCGTAGAAGTGCTGTACCTGGGCGTAGAGTTCGCTGCTCACCGCGGCGCTCATGGCCGACCTCCGTGTCGGGGCGGAAAATGACGTGGGCAAGATGCACCAGGCCGCTCGAGATCCCCTCGAGACCCGGTGGTGCGGCCCGGCGCGGGGCCGCCGCACCCGCGGTCCGCGCGTGCGGCGGCCCCGTGCTCAGAGGGCCTGGAGCGCCAGGCGGCGCTCCGGTTCCCAGGTGCCGAACTCCCCCTGCTGGTAGAGGGCGGCGGTGCCGGGGTACGTCTCGCTCTCCTCGATCCGCCCTATCAGCAGCAGGTGGTCGCCCGCCTCGACGGTCTGGACGAGCCGGCAGCCCGCGTACGCTACGGCCGCCTCGGTGAGCACGGGCACCCCCGCGAGCCCGGCGCGCCAGGCGACGCCCTCGAACTTGTCCGCCGACTTGCCCGCGAAGGTCCGCGCCGTCGCCTGCCCCTGCCGGGCGAGGAAGTTCAGCGCGAACACCCCCGAGGAGAGCATCGCGGGGAGGGTCCGGGACCCCTTGCCCACGCACACCAGGAGCAGGGGCGGGGCCGCGGAGACCGCGGAGAAGGCGTTGCAGGTGAATCCGCTCGGCTCGCCGTCCTCGCCGAGCGTGGTGACGATCGCCACCGGGGTTGGAAACGTACCGAATACCTGGCGGAATGCATCCGCGTTCAGCATGTCCACTCCGAAGACCAGTCGCGGGCCTCTCCCGCTGCTGGCGGCACTATTGAGGCAGTGGCCAGAAGGTGCCTGGAGGAACCCTCGAGGCCGGAGCGGGCCGCTCTGGAGCGTTCAAGCGGGATGCGGTGCGTCCCCGGTCAGGCCGTGTTCGTCGACGAGGGTGAGCAGGCCGGCGCCGGCGAGGTAGCCGACGATGTCCTCGGTGACCTGCCGCGGCAGGGGGAGGGCCGCGGAGACCGCGGTGAGCGTGGTCGGCCAGGCCAGCGTCATCGCCACCCAGGCGGCCTCCTGGCGGTGCAGGACGACCCGGTGGGGGGAGTCGTCGGACTCCAGGACGCAGCCGACGCCCGAGTCCGGCACGGTGAACGCGACGTGCCGGGGCAGCCGTACGCGGCAGTCGCCGGTCGGGCGGATCCGCACGAACGGCGCCGCCGACGACAGCGGGAACACCGACAGCAGGGGCCCCTTCAGGTCGTCCACCCCGAGGGTGCGCACCACGAGGTGCGAGAGCCTGTCGAGGGTCGGGAGGGCGACGCGGCACTGGTCCTCGGGACTGCTCAGGGCGTTGGCCAGCAGCACCGGCCCGAGCTCCATCCTCCGCAGCACCTCCCGGACGGCGGCGCTGGGCCGGTCGAGCCGGTCCTGCCCCCAGCGGCTCGTGAGCAGCAGCGCGCCGCCGGCCCCCTGGTCGATGATCACGTCTTCGGAGAGCGACCAGAGATGGAAGGTCCGGGGCCCTCCGGTCGTACGCCGCATATCGCACCTCTCTTGCCTGGCGGAGGGATTCGTCGAGTATGGAGCCGGCCCCCGGCCCGCGACAGCCTCTGCGCCGATCGGCCACCACGCATCCTCGTCCAGTCGGGGGCGCCTGTCGGCCGGTGCGCGGCGCGAGTTGACGAAGTCCGGGGAAGTCCGTCCGCCGAGTCGGCGCAGGGCGGCCCGCGGCACACCGGGGTCAGGAGCGGGCGGAGGCCGCGCCGCTCTTCCGGCCGGAGAAGAAGGTCACGAGCATCGCGGCGAGCGCGAAGGCGCCGGCGGCGAGCATCGCCGGCCGCGGGCCGGAGGCGTCGATGACCAGGCCGCCGATGAAGGAGCCGATGCCGATGGCCCCGTTGAACGCGGCGACGTACAGGGAGGAGGCGGCCTCGCTCTCCTCGGGGACCAGGCGCATCACCCAGGTCTGCAGCGCCACCGGAAGCGCCGCGTAGACGATGCCCCAGCAGACGAGCATCGCGATGACCAGCGGACCGCTGGCGCCGCCCGCGTACATGACCGCCATGATGAGCGCCATCAGGCCGGTGCTGGCGATGATGCTGGTGCGCAGGGCCCGGCCGACGACCGCGCCGGCGGCGAAGTTGCCGACGAGGCCGGCCGCGCCGAAGACGAGCAGCAGCGCGCCGACGAGGGACGGGCGGATGCCGGTGACCTCCTCCAGGTACGGGGCGACGTACGTGAAGGCGAGGAAGTGGCCGCTCATGATGAGCGCGGTGACGCCGACGGCGGCGCGCAGTGCCCGGTGCCGCAGTACGTGGACGAGGGCCTTCAGGTCGCCGCGGCCCTTGGCCGGGAGGGCCGGCATGAAGAGCAGGCTCGCGGCGAGCACGAGGAAGCCGAGGAGGCCGACGCAGACGAAGGCGGTGTGCCAGCCGGCGGACTGCCCGACGGCGGTGCCGAGCGGGGTGCCGGCGACGGAGGCCAGGGAGATGCCGCCGAGGACGACCGAGGTGGCCTTCACCGCGTGCCGTTCGGGGACGAGCCGGACGGCGACGGCGATCGCGATGGACCAGAACACGCCGTGCGCGAGGGCGACGATGATGCGCGCGGTCAGGAGCAGGGCGTAGCTGGAGACGACGGCGGCCATGAGGTTGCCGGCGATGTAGAAGGCCATGAGGGTGACGAGCAGCCACTTGCGGTCCATGCGCCCGGTCAGCGCCGTCAGGGGCGCCGCGGTCACGGCGGCGATCGCGGCGAAGCCGGTCACGAGGAAGCCCGCGGAGCCGAGGGAGACGGAGGTGCCCTCGGCGATGGACGGGAGGAGGCCGATGGGGAGGGTCTCGGTGGTGACGAACGAGAACACGCCGAGGGCCAGCCCGATCACGGCCAGCCAGCCGCGCCAGGCGGAGCCCGGTGGGGCCTCGGCGGACGGGGTGGCCGCGTCGGCCTGGCCGGGCGGCGGCGCGGTGGCGGGGGCCCCGG
>NZ_RPSE01000288.1:0-8289 GCF_003949955.1 Streptomyces sp. WAC05292 | reverse complement strand
GCTCCGCCCCACGCCCACCCCGGAAGGAACCCCGAAGACATGACGACGACGGCGACGAAGCGCGCGGCGGCCGGCTCCCTGTTCGGCCTGGCCCTCGGCGACGCCCTGGGCTTCCCCACCGAGTTCAACGACGTCCCGGCGATCCTCGCGAAGACCGGGCCCTGGCGGCAGATGCGGCTGCCGCGCCCGGCGATCGTCACGGACGACACCCAGATGACCCTCGCGCTCGCCCGCGGCATGCGCACCGCGGCCGACCGCGGCCCGCTGACCCCGGAGGGCCTCACCGGGCCCGTACGCGAGGAGTTCACGGCCTGGTACCGCTCACCGGAGAACAACCGCGCCCCCGGCAACACCTGCCTGCAGGCGTGCAGCCTCCTCACCGACCCCGGACGGGACTGGCGCGACGCGAGCCAGACCGGCTCCAAGGGCTGCGGCGCGAACATGCGCGTGGCCCCGATAGGCCTCGTCCCCGGCTGGACGGAGGAGGAGCGGGCCGGCGCCGCCCAGCTCCAGTCCGCCCTCACCCACGGCCACCCCACCGCCCTCGCCGCCTCGGACCTGACGGCCCGCGCGGTGTGGCTGCTCGCCCAGGGGGCCGAGGTCACCGGGCTGGTCGGGCTGCTGCGCTCGTACGCCCTGGACAACCGCACCCGCTACCACGAGCGCTGGCTCGGCGACCTCTGGATGCGGACGGCCTGCGACGCGAGCCCGCGGTCCTTCATCGCCCGCGGCTGGGACGACTGCCTGGCCGCCCTGGACCGGCTGGCGGCGGCCCTGAAGACCCCGTCCCCGGAGACGGACCCCTGCCTGACCACCGGCGAGGGCTGGATCGCGGAGGAAGCCCTCGCCACGGCCCTCCAGTGCTTCCTGCTCTTCCCCGACGAGCCGCTGACGGCCCTGCGCCGCGCCGCCTGCACGTCCGGCGACTCGGACTCCCTGGCCTGCCTCGCCGGCGCCTTCGCAGGCGCCCACCTGGGCGCTGCCGCCTGGCCGGACGACTGGACGACGCGCATCGAGTACCGCGAGGAACTCGACGCCTTCGCCGCCCTCTGGAGCGCCTGAACCCTACGCCGTCACGGCGCCCGCGCGGCGGACACGGCCGAGGAAGGACTCGACCGCCGCCAGGTCCGGGGCCTCCGGAAGGGGAGAGCGGGCGAGGGCCGCGTCCGATTCGGCCGACAGCCGGGAGGCCCAGGCGTCGATCTCCGACCAGGACAGCCCGCCCCGCTTCACCGCCAGCAGGCGGTCGCGGTAGGGGGTCGCGTCGATGTCCAGGCGGCCCGTGCGGAGCATGTCGCGGCAGGACAGCAGCAGCCGCAGCAGGTGCATCGCGTGCTTCCAGCGCGGGGCGCCGTGGAGCCGTACATCGGCCAGGAGTTTGCCGTGCTGGGCCTTCGCGTAGCGGGTGAACGAGGTGTGCACCCGGCGCGAGAGGAACGCCCCGCGCAGCGCGAGGAGTTCCTCTCCCACCGGGGTCAGCCGCTCGACCAGCGGCGAGTGCAGGCACTCCAGAATGTTCGGGTTGCTGCGCAGCGCCAGTTCGCAGAAGCGCTCCAGCTCCCAGGAGAACTCCTCCTCCCGGGGGCCCTCCACGTGCGTCGGCGGTTTCTCGAAGCGCCAGAACAGCTGGGTCGGGGCCACGTAGACGCCCCGCCGGTCGATGTCGCTCGACCCGGTCGCCAGGCCGAACGCCCGCGAGCCCATGACGCACGCGTAGACCGTGTGGTCGCGCACCAGGGCGTGGTCGGCGGACGCGGCGGTCGCGCCTGAGGCAGTGGTCTGTCCGGTCATGCCCGGAGGGTAGGCGCGCAGGCGGGCGCCGGTCGACGGGATTTGCGCCGCACCGCCCCCGCCGGCGCACTACGCCAGGGACACCTGGTCGCCCGAGACCGTGATCTTCGCCTCCGGGAGGGGGCGGGTCGCCGGGCCCTTCGCGACCGCGCCGTCCGCGACGGCGAACCGGCTGCCGTGGCAGGGGCAGTCGATGGTGCCGGCCGCCACCTTGTTCACCAGGCAGCCCTGGTGCGTGCACACCGCCGAGAAGCACTTGAACGTCCCCGCCGTCGGCTGCGTCACGACCAGCTTCCGGTCCTTCAGCACCGTGCCGCCGCCCACCGGCACCTCGGAGGTCTTCAGCAGCGCCGTCCCGGCGCCCTCGCTCGGAGCCGCCGCCTGCGGGCCGGACGTGCCGGGCGCCGCGCTCTCCGGGATCGGGGAGGGCTCCTCCTCCCCGCCGCAGCCGGCCAGCGCGCCGCCGGCCAGGGCGGCGGCCCCCGCCGCCAGGACGGTGCGTCGGTTGGTGGGCACGGGATCGCTCATGGGCTCCTCCTCGTCTGGGCCGGGACCGGCGAAGAGCATCCTGGCGCGCACGGGGCCCCGGGTGGTGCTCCGCCGCGCCGCCGCTCAGGCCCCCGGCTCCCATGGGGCGAGCTCCGGTGCGGCACCCGGCCCAAGGACGACCTCCCAGACCCGGACCACCGCCGCCCGGTCCAGCGGCCCGTGGACGTGCGGGTAGCGGCCGCCCGATTCACCCTCCCGGCGGACTTCCGAGGTCAGCGCGCGCTCGTCGAGTTCGACGGCCAGCACCGGGCCCTCCACCTCCCGGAAGTACCGGTCGGCGATCTCCAGGGCGGTGGGGCGGTCGGCCGAGCAGTGCACGAAGCCCTCCGCCTCCAGCGAGGCGGGGGCGTACGGGAGCTCGGGCGCGGCGGACCAGTCGGGGAGCGGGACGATGTGGAAGATCATGCCGACGTTCTACCCCAGCCGCCGCCGCCCCGCCGCGGACCGGCCGCCGAGTGGCAGGCCCCCGCCCGCGGGGGTGCCATGGTCCGGAGGCGGCCCCGGGGACCCGGCGGCTTCCGGCGGCGCCGCAGTTCCCCGGACGGGCCGCCGGGTCCCCGGCGCCCCCGCGCTGGCTACCCTGGCCCGGAGTGACCCGCCGCCACACCACGCAACCCTGGAGCGCCCCGTGAGAACCGCCGTCGTCATCGGAACCGGCCTGATCGGAACCTCGGCGGCCCTCGCCCTCGCCGCCCGCGGGGTCCGCGTCCACCTCGCCGACCACGACCCCGACACGGCCCGCACGGCCGCCTCCCTCGGCGCCGGCACCGACGAGCCGCCCGTGGGGAAGGTCGACCTCGCGATCGTCGCCGTACCGCCCGCCCACGTCGCCGCGACCCTGGCCGACGCGATCGGGCGCGGCATGGCCCGCGCGTACGTGGACGTCGCCAGCGTCAAGGGCGGCCCGCGCCGGGAACTCGCCGCGCTCGGCGCGGACACCACCGCGTACATCGGCACCCACCCCATGGCCGGCAAGGAGCGGTCCGGGCCCCTCGCCGCCACCGCCGACCTCTTCGAGGGCCGCCCCTGGGTGCTCACGCCCACCCGGGAGACCGACCACGAGGTGCTCAACCTCGCCCTGGAGCTCGTCGCGCTGTGCAACGCCGTCCCGGTCGTCATGGACGCCGACGCCCACGACCGGGCGGTCGCGCTCGTCTCGCACACCCCGCAGCTCGTGTCGAGCATGGTCGCCGCCCGCCTGGAGGAGGCCGACGAGACCGCCGTGCGGCTCTGCGGCCAGGGCATCCGCGACGTCACCCGCATCGCCGCCTCCGACCCCCGCATGTGGGTGGAGATCCTCTCCGCCAACCCCGGCCCCGTCGCCGAGGTCCTCGCCGGCATCGCCGCCGACCTCCGGGCCACCGTCGACGCCCTGCACGCCCTGGAGTCCGCCGACGTGGACGAGCGGCGCGGCGGCGCCGGCGGCATCGAGGACGTGCTGCGCCGCGGCAACGCCGGCCGCGAGCGGGTCCCCGGCAAGCACGGAGCCGCCCCGATGGCGTACGAGACCGTCGCCGTCCTGATCAGCGACCAGCCGGGCGAGCTCGCCCGGATCTTCGCCGACGCAGGCCGGGCCGGGGTCAACATCGAGGACGTGCGGATCGAGCACGCCACCGGCCAGCAGGCGGGCCTCGTGCAGCTCATGGTCGACCCGAGCGCCGCCGCCGCCCTCACCGCGGAGCTGCGCGACCGCGGCTGGGCCCTGCGCCGCCCCTGACCGCCGTCCGCCGCCGGGGCCGCGGCCGCCCCCGGCGGCCCCCGGGGCGGCTCCCGGGCAGCGCCCGTTCCGGGGCCCGGTAACCTTGGAGAGGGGCGCTTTGGCGCGCCCTGACACGCACGCGCAACCAGGAAGGTGCCCGCACCGTGGAAACCGCAGCTCCGTCCGCCGTGATCGTCGCCATCGACGGTCCCTCCGGCACGGGCAAGTCCAGCACCTCCAAGGCCGTGGCCGCCAAGCTCGGGCTGCGCTACCTGGACACCGGTGCCCAGTACCGGGCCATCACCTGGTGGATGATCACCAACGGGATCGACACCGACGACGCGGACGCCGTCGCCCTGGCCGCCGGCAAGCCGGCGATCGTCTCCGGGACCGACCCGGCCGCCCCGACGATCACCGTCGACGGCGTGGACGCCTCCGGCCCGATCCGCACCTGCGAGGTCACCTCCAAGGTCAGTGCGGTCAGCGCCGTCCCCGAGGTCCGCGCGTTGATCACCGACCTGCAGCGCAGCATCGCCGCCGGGGCCGAGGGAGGCATCGTCGTCGAGGGCCGCGACATCGGCACCACCGTCCTGCCCGACGCCGACCTGAAGGTCTTCCTCACCGCCTCGCCCGAGGCCCGCGCCGCCCGCCGCAGCGGCGAGCTCCGCGGCAAGGAGGCCGCCGACGTCGCGGCCACCAGGGAAGCCCTGATCAAGCGGGACGCCGCCGACTCCGGCCGCAAGACGTCGCCGCTGGCCAAGGCCGGCGACGCCGTCGAGGTCGACACCACCGAGCTGACCCTGGAGCAGGTCATCGAGTGCGTGGTGACCCTCGTCGAGGAGAAGAGGGCGGGCCGCAAGTGACCCGGACGCCCTCCCCGAAGGGTGCGGCGGTCGGCCGGCGGATCGGCATCGGGCTCATGTACGGGCTGTGGAAGCCGCGCGTACTGGGGGCCTGGCGCGTGCCCGCCTCCGGTCCCGTCATCCTCGCCGTGAACCACGCCCACAACATCGACGGGCCCATGGTCATGGGCACCGCGCCGCGGCCGCTGCACTTCCTCGTCAAGAAGGAGGCGTACGTCGGCCCGCTCGGGACCTTCCTCGAGGGCATCGGCCAGGTCCCCGTCGACCGCGCGGGAACCGACCGCACCGCCATCACCAAGGCCCTCTCCGTGCTCGACAACGGCGGCGCGCTCGGCATCTTCCCCGAGGGCACCCGCGGCGAGGGCGACTTCGCGTCGCTGCGCGCGGGGCTCGCGTACTTCGCCGTCCGCAGCGGGGCTCCGGTCGTCCCGGTGGCCGTCCTCGGCAGCACCGACCGCCGGGGCCGGCTGATACGCGGCCTGCCCCCGTTCAAGAGCCGGGTCGACATCGTCTTCGGCTCCCCCTTCGACGCGGGCGACGGCACCGGCCGACGCACCCGCACCGCCCTGGACGAGGCCACCGTGCGCATCCAGAGCAGACTCACGGCCCACCTCGCGGACGCCAGGCGCCTGACCGGGCGCTGAGCGCCGGGCGCCCCGGCCGGCGCTGAGCGAGACTTGACCCAGTAGTGGCGCCCGGCGCGGAACCCCGCGCGGCCGCCACCGACCACCACGAACGACGAGGAACGGACTTCATGAACGACCAGCACGACCACGGAGCGCTCGGCGACGCCGAGTACGCGGAGTTCATGGAGCTCGCCGCGGAGGAAGGCTTCGACCTCGAAGAGGTCGAGGGCGCGATCGAGGAGGCGGGCCACGGCCCACTGCCCGTCCTCGCCGTCGTCGGCCGGCCCAACGTCGGCAAGTCGACCCTGGTGAACCGCATCATCGGCCGCCGCGAGGCCGTCGTCGAGGACAAGCCGGGCGTCACCCGCGACCGCGTCACCTAC
The DNA here is from genome assembly GCF_003949955.1 of Streptomyces sp. WAC05292. Lineage (NCBI taxonomy): Bacteria > Bacillati > Actinomycetota > Actinomycetes > Kitasatosporales > Streptomycetaceae > Streptomyces > Streptomyces sp. WAC05292. The sequence continues at coordinate 2,378 of NZ_RPSE01000288.1, read as the reverse complement.
GAGGCCGAGTGGGCGGGCCGCCGCTTCAAGGTCGTCGACACCGGCGGCTGGGAGCAGGACGTCCTCGGCATCGACGCCTCGGTCGCCGCGCAGGCCGAGTACGCCATCGAGACCGCCGACGCCGTCGTCTTCGTCGTCGACTCCAAGGTCGGCGCCACCGACAGCGACGAGGCAGTCGTCAAGCTGCTGCGCCGCGCCGGCAAGCCCGTCGTGCTCTGCGCCAACAAGGTCGACGGCCAGAGCGGCGAGGCCGACGCGGCGATGCTGTGGTCCCTCGGCCTGGGCATGCCCTACCCGGTGTCCTCACTGCACGGCCGCGGCACCGGCGACCTCCTCGACGCCGTCCTGGAGGCGCTGCCGGAGGCCCCGGCGCAGTCCTTCGGCGGCGGGCAGATCGGCGGGCCTCGCCGCATCGCGCTCATCGGCCGCCCCAACGTCGGCAAGTCCTCCCTGCTGAACAAGGTCGCCCGGGAGGAGCGGGTCGTCGTCAACGAGCTGGCCGGCACCACCCGCGACCCGGTCGACGAGCTCATCGAACTCGGCGGCGTCACCTGGAAGTTCGTCGACACCGCCGGCATCCGCAAGCGCGTCCACCTCCAGCAGGGCGCGGACTACTACGCCTCGCTGCGCACGGCCGCCGCCGTCGAGAAGGCGGAGGTCGCGGTCATCCTGATCGACGCGACCGAGAACATCAGCGTCCAGGACCAGCGCATCATCACCATGGCGGTCGACGCGGGCCGCGCCGTCGTCATCGCCTACAACAAGTGGGACGATCTCGACGAGGAGCGCCGCTACTACCTCGAGCGCGAGATCGAGACCGAGATGCAGCAGGTCGCCTGGGCGCCCCGCGTCAACGTCTCGGCGAAGACCGGCCGCCACATGGAGAAGCTGGTCCCGGCGATCGAGACCGCGCTGGCCGGCTGGGAGACCCGCGTACCGACGGGCCGGCTGAACGCCTTCCTCGGCGAGCTCGTCGCCGCGCACCCGCACCCGATCCGCGGAGGCAAGCAGCCCCGCATCCTGTTCGGCACCCAGGCGGGCAGCAAGCCGCCGCGGTTCGTCCTGTTCGCCTCCGGCTTCCTGGAGCACGGCTACCGCCGGTTCATCGAGCGCCGCCTGCGCGAGGAGTTCGGCTTCGAGGGCACCCCGATCCACATCTCGGTGCGGGTGCGGGAGAAGCGCGGCGGCCAGCACAAGAAGAAGTAGCGCCGCCGGGGGGTCAGTAGCCCCGGCGCGGAGCGGGCGGCAGGGCCGCCGGGATGTGCTGCATCCCGGTCTGGTGCTGCCGCCCGCCGGCGTACGCGGTGGAGCCGGCGGCCGCGGAGCCGCCTGCGTACGCGTACGAGGGCTGCGGCGCGGCCGGGGCCGGCGCGGGTGCGTACGGGGGCTGCCACGGCTCCGGCTGCCACCCGGAGCCGCTCCAGGAGGCCCCGTAGGCGGCGGTGCCGGTCGTGTAGGAGCCGCCGTAGGAGAACCCCGTGAAGGCCAGGTCCTCCTCGCCCGTGCGGTCGCCGGGCAGCGCCCGGAAGGCCCGCAGGTACTCCGCGCACAGCGTGTCGTAGATGGGGGTGTGCGAGGCGGCCGGAGCGCCGTCCCGGTCCTGTACGGGGCGCATCCGGGAGATGCTGCTGGTAGGGGCAGAGGCGCGGGAGGGGTCGTATGAATGCACGTATCAGCCAACGACCCCGGGGCCCTGCGGATGCGGGCGGCCGGGCAGGAAACGCAGATCGCCGGGGGTGTGCGGTCCGCCCGCACACCCCCGGCGACATGCGCCGTCCCGCCCCCTCGTGAGGGGCGCGACGGTCGCTCCGGGCCCGCTTCCCGTCAGGCGCCCGGGGTGCCCGCCAGCGGCATCGAGGCGGCCACCAGCTTGCCGGCCGCGGCGGCCTTGTCGAGGGCGTCCCGCAGGAGGTCCTCCCGCGGCTGCTGGCCGATGGAGCCGACGGGGGCCGCGTAGACGAGGACGCGCTGGGACTTGTTGACGGCGGCTCGCCAGCCCTCGGTGACCGACAGGGCCTGGTGCGCCTGCCACCAGGCGACGGGGCCGGAGCCGTCGGCGCCGGGCTGGAGCACGGCGTGCAGCTGGCCCGCGGCGAGCAGCACCGACCAGCCCGCCAGCGGGGTGGGCAGCTCGGCGGTGTCGGTGACCGGGATGAAGCCCTGCTCGATGAGGAGCGGCAGGAAGTCGTCGCCCGGGCCGGTGGTGCCCGGGCGGGCGATCGGCGCGGTCGGCTCGACCACGAGGGCCGGGTGCAGTTCGCCGCCGATCAGGACGAGGCCGCTGGTGATGCCGAGGACGGCCTGGCCGCCGGGGACGCTCTGCGGGGCGGCGCCGCCCCGCAGAGCGTCCCCGGCGGCCAGGCCGTCCTCGGCATCAC
>NZ_RPSE01000287.1:0-8355 GCF_003949955.1 Streptomyces sp. WAC05292 | reverse complement strand
CAGATGTGTATAAGGGCCGGGCAGCGGCGGGGGCCCCGGCTCCGGCCGCCGAGGCCCCCGCCGCTGCCGCCGCGCCCGCCGCGTCCGGCACGGACGTCGTGCTGCCCGCACTGGGCGAGTCGGTCACCGAAGGCACCGTCACCCGCTGGCTGAAGTCGGTCGGCGAGACCGTCGAGGCCGACGAGCCGCTGCTGGAGGTCTCCACCGACAAGGTCGACACCGAGATCCCCGCGCCGACGTCCGGCACGCTGCTGGAGATCCTGGTCGGCGAGGACGAGACCGCCGAGGTCGGCGCCCGTCTCGCCGTCATCGGTGCCGCCGGCGCGGCTCCGGCCGCTGCTCCGGCCCCGGTCGCCGCTCCGGCCCCGGTCGCCGCTCCGGCCGCTCCGGCTCCGGCTCCGGCCGCTCCGGCCCCGGTCGCTCCGGCCGCTCCCGCGGCTCCGGCCTCCGCCGGTGACGAGGGCGCGTACGTGACCCCGCTGGTGCGCAAGCTCGCCTCGGAGTCCGGCGTCGACCTGAACACCGTCACGGGCACCGGCGTCGGCGGCCGCATCCGCAAGCAGGACGTCCTGGCCGCCGCCGAGGCCGCCAAGGCCGCCGCCGCTCCGGCTCCCGCCGCTGCCGCCGTCCCGGCCGCCCAGGCTCCGGCCGCCGCGGTCTCGGAGCTGCGCGGCCAGACGGTCAAGATGACCCGCATGCGCAAGGTCATCGGCGACAACATGATGAAGGCCCTGCACTCGCAGGCGCAGCTGTCGTCCGTGGTCGAGGTGGACATCACCAAGATCATGAAGCTGCGGGAGAAGGCCAAGGCCTCCTTCCTGGCGCGCGAGGGCGTCAAGCTCTCCCCGATGCCGTTCTTCGTCAAGGCCGCCGCCCAGGCGCTGAAGGCCCACGCGGTCGTCAACGCCCGGATCAACGACGACGAGGGCACCATCACCTACTTCGACTCGGAGAACATCGGCATCGCCGTGGACTCCGAGAAGGGCCTGATGACCCCGGTCATCAAGGGTGCGGGCGACCTCAACCTGGCCGGCATCGCCAAGGCGACCGCCGACCTGGCCGGCAAGGTCCGCGGCAACAAGATCACCCCGGACGAGCTGTCCGGCGCGACCTTCACCATCAGCAACACCGGTTCGCGCGGCGCCCTGTTCGACACGGTCATCGTCCCGCCGAACCAGGTCGCGATCCTGGGCATCGGCGCCACGGTGAAGCGCCCGGTGGTCCAGGAGACCGCCGAGGGCACCGTCATCGCCGTCCGCGACATGACGTACCTGACCCTGTCCTACGACCACCGACTGGTGGACGGCGCGGACGCGGCCCGGTACCTCACCGCGGTCAAGGCGATCCTGGAGGCCGGCGAGTTCGAGGTCGAGCTCGGCCTGTAAGGCCCGCCCGCCGACGGCTCCCGTCGCAGCACGCACGGCGCCCCCGCCCGGAACCGATCCGGGCGGGGGCGCCGTCGTTCCCTCCGCGGCTGTAACCAGCCTCACCCGGCGACCCCGTGCGCGGAACCTTCCCGTGCGGCTACTGCGCCGTATTGTCTACGCATCAGAGCTGTGCACGACTTCACAGGAGATGAAGCCCCGATGATCACCCCACCCGTCGTGCAGTCGCTGCGCGAGCAGATCCGCGAGCACATCGTGGAGGGGATCGTCAGCGGGCGCTGGAAGCCCGGCGAGCGGATCGTCGAGCGGCGCATCGCCGTGGAGCTGGAGGTCAGCCAGACGCCCGTACGGGAGGCCCTGCGCGAGCTGGAGACGCTGCGGCTGATCGAGTCGGCGCCCAACAAGGGCGTACGGGTGCGGAACCTGTCGGCGGCGGACCTGGAGGAGATCTACCCGGTGCGGGCCGGCCTGGAGCAGATCGCGGCCGAGCTGGCGGCGCCGCGGCTGGCCGAGGACTGCTCGGCGCTGGAGCCGCACGTGGCGGCGCTCTGGGAGGCGGACCGGCTGGAGGACGGCACGGCGCAGGTGCGGCACACGGTCGGCTTCCACCGGGAGATGGTGCGGGCGGCCGGGAACAGCGTGCTGCTGCACACCTGGGAGAGCCTGGGCATCGAGGTGTTCACGGCCCTGTCGATCCGCTGGCTGGGGACGGTGCAGAAGTCGTACGCGGAGGAGCACGAGGCCCTCGTGCAGGCCTTCCGCAGTCGCGACCCGGACATCGGGGTGCTGGTCAAGCGGCATGTCCTGGGGTGTGCGCCGCGCGCCTGACAGAACCGGGCCGGGTCCGTTTTCGACCGATTTGACCGGCACCGGGTGCCTGGAATCCTGGCACCCGGTGCCGACTTTTGCCTGATGTCCGTCATCTTGACCGCAAACGTTTGATCGATCATCGATCAGGGATTTACAGTCGGGGCGGACCCCCACCGGAGTCCGCCCCCTGTCCTGCCCGTCAGGGATCTTCTTCACCACCTCTCCTTTGTCCGGAAGGCGGCGCACACCGATGTCCGACCCCGTAGGAAAGCTTCCGAGCGAGCTCGACCAGCTCCCGGACCGCGACACCGAGGAGACCGCCGAATGGGCGGCCTCGCTCGACGCCGTCGCCAAGGCCGCCGGTACGCGCCGCGCCGAATACCTGCTCCGCCGCACCCTCCAGCACGCCGAGAGCGCCGGCCTCGCCCTGCCGAAGCTGCTGGAGACGGACTACGTCAACACCATCCCCACCTCCGCCGAGCCGGACTTCCCCGGTGACGAGGAGATGGAGGCCCGCATCACGGCCTGGAACCGCTGGAACGCGGCCGCCATGGTGACCCGCGGCTCGAAGTACGGCGTCGGCGGCCACATCGCCACCTTCGCCTCCGCCGCCTGGCTGTACGAGACCGGCTTCCAGCACTTCTTCCGCGGGAAGGAGGCCGACGGCTCCGGCGACCAGCTCTACATCCAGGGCCACGCCTCCCCCGGCATCTACGCCCGCGCCTTCCTCGACGGGCGCATCTCCGAGCAGCAGCTCGACAACTTCCGCCAGGAGGCCGGCGGCAACGGCCTGCCCTCCTACCCGCACCCGCGGCGCCTGCCGTGGCTGTGGGAGTTCCCGACGGTGTCCATGGGCCTCGGCCCCCTCTCGGCGATCTACCAGGCGCGCTTCAACCGCTACCTGGAGAACCGGAAGATCAAGGACACCTCGAACTCGCACGTCTGGGCCTTCCTCGGCGACGGCGAGATGGACGAGCCCGAGTCGACGGCAGCCCTGGCCCTCGCGGCCCGCGAGCGCCTCGACAACCTGACCTTCGTCGTCAACTGCAACCTGCAGCGCCTCGACGGCCCGGTCCGCGCGAACTTCCGCATCGTCCAGGAGCTGGAGGCCCAGTTCCGCGGCGCCGGCTGGAACGTCGTGAAGACCCTGTGGGGCTCCGCCTGGGACGAGCTGTTCCGCCTCGACACCACGGGCGCCCTGGTCCGCCGGCTCCGCGAGACCCCGGACGCGCAGTTCCAGACGTACGCCACCCGCGACGCCGCCTACATCCGCGAGCACTTCTTCGGCGGCGACCCGGCCCTCGCGGCGCTCGGCGCCCTGGTGTCCGACGCCAAGATCGCCGAGTGCTTCCACACCTCCCGCGGCGGCCACGAGCCCCGCAAGGTGTACGCCGCGTACAAGGCCGCGCTGGAGCACAAGGGCGCACCGACGGTCATCCTCGCGCAGACCGTCAAGGGCTACACCCTGGGTGCCGGGTTCGAGTCGAAGAACGCGAACCACCAGATGAAGAAGCTGACGATCGACGAGTTCAAGGGCATGCGCGACCTGCTCGGACTCCCGATCCCGGACAGCGCCTTCGAGGACGGCGTCGTCCCGTACGGCCACCCGGGCGCCGACTCCCCCGAGGTCCGCTACCTGCAGGAGCGCCGCGCGGCCCTCGGCGGCCCGGCCCCGGCCCGCCGCGTCCACCAGGTGGCCCTCCCGCAGCCGGCCGACAAGTCCTTCGCGCCGCTGCTCAAGGGCTCCGGCAAGCAGGAGATGGCCACCACGATGGCCTTCGTCCGCCTGGTCAAGGACCTGATGCGGGACAAGGAGACCGGCCGCCGCTGGGTGCCGATCGTCCCCGACGAGGCCCGCACCTTCGGCATGGAGTCCCTCTTCCCGTCCGCGGGCATCTACTCGCCGCTGGGGCAGACGTACGAGCCGGTCGACCGCGACCAGCTGATGTACTACAAGGAGGCCAAGGACGGCCAGATCCTCAACGAGGGGATCACCGAGGCCGGCGCCATGGCCGACTTCATCGCCGCCGCCACGTCGTACGCGACGCACGGCGAGACGATGATCCCGTTCTACATCTTCTACTCGATGTTCGGCTGGCAGCGCACGGGCGACCAGATGTGGCAGCTCGCCGACCAGCTCGGCAAGGGCTTCATCGTCGGCGCGACCGCCGGCCGCACCACCCTGACCGGTGAGGGCCTCCAGCACGCCGACGGCCACTCGCACCTGATCGCGGCCACGAACCCGGCCTCGCTCAACTACGACCCGGCCTTCGCGTACGAGATCGCGGTGATCGTCAAGGACGGTCTGAAGCGCATGTACGGGGAGCCCACCCCCGGTGTGGACTCGGACGTCTTCTACTACCTGACGGTCTACAACGAGCCGAAGCCGCAGCCGGCCATGCCCGAGGGCGTGGAGGAGGGCATCGTCAAGGGCCTCTACCGCTTCAACACGGCGGCGGACCTCGGCGACGCGGCCCCGGCCGCCGACGCCCCGAAGATCCAGCTGATGGCCTCGGGTACGGCGATCCACTGGATCCTGGAGGCGCAGCGGCTGCTGGCCGCCGACTGGAACGTCGCCGCCGACGTCTGGTCCGCCACCTCCTGGGGCGAGCTGCGCCGCGACGCGCTGGAGGCCGACGAGGCCCTGCTGCGCGGCGAGGAGCGCACCCCGTACGTCACCCGTGTGCTGGAGGGCGCGCCGGGCCCGGTCCTGGCCGTCTCCGACTGGATGCGCCAGGTGCCCGACCAGATCAGCCAGTGGGTCCCGCAGGACTACACCTCGCTGGGCACGGACGGCTTCGGCCTCTCCGACACCCGCGACAACGCCCGCCGCCACTTCGGTGTCGACGCCCAGTCGATCGTCGTGGCCGCGCTGGCCCAGCTCGCCCGCCGCGGCGAGGTGCCGGCGTCGTCCGTGAAGGAGGCGCGCGAGCGCTACGGCCTCTGAGCCGGCCGCCGGCCCGCAGGCCGGCGCGCGGGCCCTCGTGCCGCGGAGGCGGCCCCTCCCCCCGAGCAGGGGGCGGGGCCGCCTCCGGCGTTTGGCGGGGCGCTGTCGGATTCTCGCGGTGGCGGGCCACCGGCCGACCCGTGATGCTGGATGCCGTGATGGACGAGACGGAGTTCTGGGAGATCGTCGACAGCACCCGCGAGGCCGCCGAGGGCGACCCCGAGGAGCATGCCGAGCTGCTGGTGGAACGGTTGGCGCAGCTCGACCCGGACTCCGTCCTCGACTTCGCCCGGCATTTCGAGTCCCGCTACAACCGGGCGTACACCTGGGACCTGTGGGGCGCCGCGTGGGTGCTCCTCGACGGCGCGAGCGACGACGCCTTCGACTACTTCCGCTGCTGGCTGATCGGCCAGGGGCGGGACGTCTTCGAGGGCGCCCTCCACGACCCGGACGCGCTGGCCGGGCTCCTCGACGAGTTCGACGAGGAGATCGACGGCGACGGCGAGGAGCTGGGCTACGCCGCGGACGAGGCGTACGAGCAGCTGACCGGGACGGTCGCCCCCGACCTCGGGATCCCGCTCCAGGCCGCGGAGCCGGCGGGCGCCCCGCTCGACTTCGAGAACGAGGCGGTCCTGGCGGAGCGCTTCCCCCGGCTGTGGGAGCGCTTCGGCGGCTGAGGGGCGGGGCCGGGCAGGCCTTGGACGGGTGTCTCCGAATGCCTGCGGGGCCTACAGGTCGGGCAGGATCTCGGCGCCGGTCGGAGGGCGCCCCTCTTCCAGCCAGAAGAGGTAGCCGCGGAGGTGGGCCTTCAGGTCACCATCGAGGTAGGACAGCAGGTCGGCCAACCCGTATGGGAAGTGGTGGGAGCCGGATGGGGCGGTGGAGAAGCGCTCGGCCCACTCCCGGAGTCGTGCGCGTTCCTGCCACCAGGCCCGAACGGACTGTGTGGTCCACCACTGGTCGCCGTCCATGCCGTACTGGCCGCAGGGATCGTTCCAGGCCGCGAGGAGCACGCTGTTGACCTCGGCAGGCCTCCGGGGCTGACGGAAGACGAACTCCTGACCGGTCTCGTCGCACATGATGTGTTGTGGTGCGACCTCGGGACCCATCTCGCAGGTGTCTGTCTGCGCGCCGTAGAACGGTCCCGGCACGTTGCGCCAGTTCCGCTCGGCCCAGCGGCCCGTCAGGTAGGTCTCTGCCGGAGCAAGGACGGTGACCGTCTCCCTCCAGGGCAGTGCCGTTCCGGCTGACGCACGCACAGCCGGGAGCGGATCCCAGTACCCCGGACGATCGCTCACGCCCCCTCCTTCACGATTCCCCACCCATACTCGGCGAGGGTGACCGGGATCGGCGTTGCCGAGCAACGATGACCCGGAGGCCGCGTGCACGCTGATCTGGACACCCTTGTGACCGCACTTTACGTGAGGGTCGACGACGAGATCGGGACCCGAGGCATCGGTCGACCCCCGTGCCGAGCGATTCCGAGTTCGTGTGCCTGGAAGAGGGTCCGCCAACTCATCGAGTCGGTCGACGACACCCTCAAAGGCCGGCACGACCTGGAGCAACATGGCCGCCGGACCTTCGAGGGCGTCGCCGTACGAGTCGCCCAGCGCATCCTGGCAGTGGCCGCCGCGATCCGGCACAACGATCACACCGGCGCACCAGTCACCCGCTCACTGATCGCCTACGACCACTGAGTCACTTCCTCAAGTCATCAGTGGTGGGTGCCGCCGTCGATGCGGATCTCGGTGCCGGTGATGAAGGCACCGTCCTCGGAGCCCAGCATCGCGACGACGCCGGCGACGGTCTCCGGCGGGGCGAAGCCCTGGCCGATCGCGGGGGCGAGCTTGGCGAACAGGCTCCAGTCGGTGTCCTCGGGCAGGCCGGGGCCGGCGCCGGTGGTCATGCCGGACTCGATGGACCCGGGCGCGACGGCGACGAAGCGCAGGCCCTGCTTGCTGTACTCGGCGGACAGGGCGTGCGTCATGGACTGGATGCCGCCCTTGCTCGCCGCGTAGGCGGCCATGTAGGGGTGGGCGAAGGACGCCGAGGTGGAGCTGAAGTTGACGACGACGGGGCGGTCGCCTTCCAGCAGCGCCGGGAGCGACTCGCGGATCATGAGGAAGGTGCCGGTCAGGTTGACGGCGAGGACCGTGTTCCACAGGTCGAGCGACGTCTGCCGGGTGTGGGCGCAGCGCAGGATGCCGGCGGCGTTGACGAGGACGTCGAGCCCGCCGAGGGCCTCCACGGCGGCGGGGACGGCCGCGGCGACGGCGGCCTCGTCGGATATGTCGAGGACGGCGGTGGTGAGCCGGTCCGCGTGCCCGTCGGCGGCGGCCCGCTCGGCGGTGGCCTTCAGGCCGGCCTCGTCGACGTCCGCGGTGTGGACGCGGCCGCCCTCGGCCAGGATGCGGTGCACGGTGGCCCGGCCGATGCCGGAGCCGCCGCCGGTGATGAGGACGCGTCGTCCTTCGTAACGGTTCATGAGCTGAGCGTACCCGTGCCGTGACACGCTTTGCCAGAGTGCCAAAACGCGCATTACGGGCCCCCCGGAGCGGTAGGCTTCCCCCGTGAGATCCCCTCGTCCGTACTCCCTCCGGACCGGCCCCGCCGCAGCCCAGTCCCTGACCGAGCGCCGCAAGGCCGCCACCCAGCTCGACATCGCCCGCGCCGCCTGCGCCCTCTTCGCCGACCACGGCCCCGACGGCACCACCGCGGAGGACATCGCCCACCGCGCCGGCGTCGCCCTGCGCACCTTCTACCGCTACTTCCGCAACAAGCAGGAGGCCGTCGCCCCGCTCCTCGCCACCGGCGGGGACACCTGGCGCGCGATGCTCGCCGAGGAAGCCCCCGGCACCCCGGTCGCGGAAGCCCTGGAACGCGCGATCACCCGCACCCTCACCGCCCCCCAGGCCGTCGCCGAAGGCCTGGAGGTCACCCGCGGCCTCCTCCGCGCCGCAGCCACGGACCCGGCCCTGCGCGCCGTCTGGTACCGCGTGAACCAGGACTCCGAGGAAGCCCTGGTCCCCGTCCTCACCCGCCTTGCGCGTGAAACGGCGGACCCCCTCTCGATCCGCCTCCTGGCGGCGGCCGCCACGGACGCCATCCGCATCGCCCTGGAACTCTGGTCCGCCACGGACACCCCCTGCACGGGCCCGGGCTCCCCGCACCAGCTGGCCATCCGCTCCCTCCGCGCCCTGACGGCCTCCATCC
>NZ_RPSE01000286.1:0-8378 GCF_003949955.1 Streptomyces sp. WAC05292 | reverse complement strand
CACGGCGCCGCCCCGGGGACCGGCAGGGCACACCGCCTGCGAGAGGCGGCGGGCCCGGGGGCGGACGGGCGCGGGGTGGCGGCCGTATCCTGGGTGGGTTTCCGACTACCGAAAGCGGCCGGCCATGCGCGTGTACGTCCCCCTGACCCTCCCCGGGCTCGCCGAGGTGCACCAGGCGGGTGAGCTGGGCGGCGACCCGCTGCGCGCGTACGCCGTCACGCCCGGCCTGCGCGAGTGGTACGTGTCGGACGACGTCGAAGAGCTGGAGTACGCGGCCCTCGGCCGGGCCGCCGAGGCCTCGCTGCGGCTGCTCGCCGCGGACGCCGCCGCCCCGCGCAAGCGCGTCGTCGTCGCCTTCGACGTCGCCGAGCGGGCGGTCGCCCCCGTCCCCGGCTCCGACGGCCCCGCGCTCGGCCAGGTCGCCCTCGCCGGGCCGGTGCGCCTCGCCGCTGCCGCCGCCGTGCACGTCGACGCCGACGACGCCGTCGCCGACGTGGCGGCCGCCGCCGAGGCCGTCGGCGCGGCCGATGCGGGCGACGACGCCGCCCGCCCCGCCCTCGACGGCGCCGAGGACCACGAACTGCTGTGGTTCGGCGTGCAGGAGATCCCGGGACTGCTGGCATGACCGGCGGCCCGGCGTCCGCCCGCCGCCACATCGTCTGGGACTGGAACGGCACGCTCCTGCACGACATCGACGCCGTGATCGCGGCGACGAACGCCTCCTTCGCCGAGTTCGGCTTCGCGCCGATCACCCTGGAGCGCTACCGGGAGCTGTACGTCGTACCGGTGCCGAAGTTCTACGAGCGCCTCATGGGCCGGCTGCCCACCGACGCGGAGTGGGCCGTCATGGACGAGGCCTTCCACCGCCACTACTGGGCCGCCGCCGCGGACGCCGGGCTCACCGACGGGGCCCGCGGGCTGCTGGCGGAGTGGGAGGCCGACGGGCTCACCCAGTCCCTGCTGTCGCTCGCGCCCCACGACCGCCTCGTCCCGCTCGTGCGCCGGTACGGCATCGAGCGGCACTTCCTGCGCGTCGACGGCCGCACCGGCCCCTCCCACACCTCCAAGGCCGGCCACCTCGTGCGCCACATGGAGGCCCTCGCCGCCCGCGGCGTGGCGCCCGAGCGGACGGTCCTCATCGGAGACGCGGTCGACGACGCCTCGGCCGCCGCCCACGTCGGCGCTCGAGCCGTCCTCTACACGGGTGGTTCGCACAGCCGCTCCAGTCTGGAATCAGCCGGTGTCCCCGTCGTGGACAGCCTGGCAGAAGCCGTACGCACTGCTCGCGAGCTGGCCGAATAGGCACTGGCACGGTACGTGGGCCGCGTCACTGCGCACATCGTCAAACTTCCCGACCTGCTTTTGTACAGATCCGGACCGTGACGCGGTGGGGGTGCGGCGAGATAGCCTGGTACCCGTGATCAGCGCGATATCCATCGGGGGCGCCGAAGCCCCCGGCCTGCGCCCGGCGCACGACCGTGCCCGGGCCTTCGCTGGTCCCCGCCGCCGGGACGACGAGCCGATCTTGGCCGAATCCCTCCCGGACGGCTTTCACGACGACATAGCGTCGACTCCGGACGGACCACCCGCTTCGCGGCGCTACGTCATTCCTTCCTTCACCTACGTCACGCAATGGCGCGCGACAGGAGCCAGAGGACATGCAGACCAAGCTGGACGAAGCAAAGGCCGAGCTGCTCGCGCGGGCGGCCCGGGTAGCTGAGCACAGCCCGGCCGGGGGGGTACTTCCGACTGGGGCCGAGCAGGGCAAGCGGCCCGACCCGGACACCACCCTCGCCTATCTCCAGCGCTACTACCTGCACACCGCTCCCGAGGACCTCGTGGACCGGGACCCGGTCGACGTGTTCGGGGCGGCGCTGTCGCACTACCGGCTCGCCGAGAACCGGCCGCAGGGCACCGCGAACGTCCGCGTCCACACGCCGACGGTCGAGGAGAACGGCTGGACCTCCAGCCACTCCGTCGTCGAGGTAGTCACCGACGACATGCCCTTCCTGGTCGACTCCGTCACCAACGAGCTCTCCCGCCAGGGCCGCGGCATCCACGTCGTGATCCACCCGCAGGTCGTCGTCCGCCGCGACGTCACCGGCAAGCTGATCGAGATCCTCGGCCCGGACTGCGACGCACACGGCCCCAGGACCGCCCGCCCGCACGACGCCCTCGTCGAGTCGTGGATCCACGTCGAGATGGACCGCGAGACCGACCGCGCCGACCTCAAGCAGATCACCGCCGACCTGCTGCGCGTCCTGTCCGACGTCCGCGAGGCCGTCGAGGACTGGGAGAAGATGCGCGACACCGCGCTGCGCATCGCCGACGGCCTGCCCGACGAGCCGACCGCCCCCGACCTCCACGAGTACGAGCCCGAAGAGGCCCGCGAGCTGCTGCGCTGGCTCGCCGACGACCACTTCACCTTCCTCGGCTACCGCGAGTACAACCTCGTCGACGGCGACGCCCTCACCGCCGTGCCCGGCACCGGCCTCGGCATCCTGCGCTCCGACCCGCGGCACGACGCCCGCGAGGACGCCCACCCCGTCTCCCCGTCCTTCAACCGGCTGCCGGCCGACGCCCGCGCCAAGGCCCGCGAGCACCGCCTGCTGGTCCTGACCAAGGCCAACAGCCGCGCCACCGTGCACCGCCCCTCGTACCTCGACTACGTCGGCGTCAAGAAGTTCGACGCCGAGGGCAACGTCGTCGGCGAGCGCCGCTTCCTCGGCCTGTTCTCCTCCGCCGCCTACACCGAGTCCGTGCGCCGCGTGCCGGTCATCCGCCGCAAGGTCGCCGAGGTGCTGGAGGGCGCCGGCTTCTCGCCGTCCAGCCACGACGGCCGCGACCTGCTCCAGATCCTGGAGACCTACCCGCGCGACGAGCTGTTCCAGACCCCGGTCGACAAGCTCCGCGAGATCGTCACCTCGGTCCTCTACCTGCAGGAGCGCCGCCGGCTGCGCCTGTACCTGCGCCAGGACGAGTACGGCCGCTACTACTCGGCCCTCGTCTACCTGCCGCGCGACCGCTTCACCACCGGCGTCCGGCTGCGCCTGATGGACATCCTGCGGGACGAGCTCGGCGGCACCAGCGTCGACTTCACCGCCTGGAACACCGAGTCGATCCTCTCCCGCATCCACTTCGTCGTCCGCGTCCCGCAGGGCACCGAGCTGCCCGCGCTGACCGACTCCGACGTCGAGCGCCTGGAGGGCCGCCTCGTCGAGGCCGCCCGCTCCTGGGCCGACGGATTCGGCGAGGCCCTGACCGCCGAGCTGGGCGAGGAGCGCGCCGCCGAACTGCTGCGCAAGTACGGCGGCTCCTTCCCCGAGGGCTACAAGGCCGACCACACCGCCCGCATGGCCGTCTCGGACCTCGTCCACCTGGAGCGGCTCGACGCCAGCGACCGCGACTTCGCGCTGTCCCTGTACGAGCCGGTCGGCGCCGGCCCCGGCGAGCGCCGGTTCAAGATCTACCGCACCGGGGAGCAGGTCTCGCTCTCCGCGGTGCTGCCGGTCCTCCAGCGCCTGGGCGTCGAGGTCACCGACGAGCGCCCGTACGAGCTGCGCCGCAGCGACCGCACCAGCGCCTGGATCTACGACTTCGGCCTGCGGATGCCCGTCTCCGGCAACGGCGACGCCTACCTCGGCGACGACGCCCGCGAGCGCTTCCAGGACGCCTTCGCGGCGGTCTGGCGCGGCGACGCCGAGAACGACAACTTCAACACCCTGGTCCTCGGCGCCGGGCTGACCTGGCGGCAGGCCGTCGTCCTGCGCGCGTACGCCAAGTACCTGCGCCAGGCCGGCTCCACCTTCAGCCAGGACTACATGGAGGACACCCTCCGCAACAACGTCCACACCACGCGGCTGCTGGTCTCGCTGTTCGAGGCCCGGATGTCGCCCGGCCGCCAGGCCGCCGGCACCGAGCTCATCGACGCCATGCTCGAGGAGCTCGACGGGGCCCTGGACCAGGTCGCCTCCCTGGACGAGGACCGCATCCTGCGCTCCTTCCTCACGCTGATCAAGGCGACGCTGCGGACGAACTTCTTCCAGCTCAACGCGGCCGGGGAGCAGCACTCCTACGTGTCGATGAAGTTCGACCCGCAGGCCATCCCGGAGCTGCCGGCTCCGCGCCCGGCCTTCGAGATCTGGGTGTACTCGCCGCGCGTCGAGGGCGTCCACCTGCGCTTCGGCAAGGTCGCCCGAGGCGGCCTGCGCTGGTCCGACCGCCGCGAGGACTTCCGCACCGAGATCCTCGGCCTGGTCAAGGCGCAGATGGTGAAGAACACCGTCATCGTGCCCGTCGGCGCCAAGGGCGGCTTCGTCGCGAAGAACCTGCCGGACCCGTCGGTGGATCGCGACGCCTGGCTCGCCGAGGGCGTCGCCGCGTACAAGATCTTCATCTCGGCCCTGCTCGACATCACCGACAACATGGTCGGCGGGGAGGTCGTCCCGCCGAAGGGCGTCGTCCGCCACGACGAGGACGACACCTACCTCGTGGTCGCCGCCGACAAGGGCACCGCCACCTTCTCCGACATCGCCAACAGCGTCGCGCAGGAGTACGGCTTCTGGCTGGGCGACGCCTTCGCCTCCGGCGGCTCGGCCGGCTACGACCACAAGGGCATGGGCATCACCGCCCGCGGCGCGTGGGAGTCCGTCAAGCGGCACTTCCGCGAGCTGGGCCACGACACCCAGACCCAGGACTTCACCGTCGTCGGCGTCGGCGACATGTCCGGCGACGTCTTCGGCAACGGCATGCTGCTCTCCGAGCACATCCGCCTGGTCGCCGCGTTCGACCACCGGCACATCTTCATCGACCCGAACCCGGACGCGGCGGTCTCCTACGCCGAGCGCCGCCGCCTGTTCGAGCTGCCGCGCTCCTCGTGGGCCGACTACAACACCGAGCTGCTGTCGCCCGGAGGCGGCGTCCACCCCCGCTCGGCGAAGTCCATCCCGGTCAACGCGCAGATGCGCGAGGCACTCGGGATCGAGGCGGGCGTCACCAAGATGACCCCGGCGGAGCTGATGCAGGCCGTCCTGCACGCCCCGGTCGACCTGCTGTGGAACGGCGGCATCGGCACGTACGTCAAGGCGGCCTCCGAAACGCACGCCGAGGTCGGCGACAAGGCCAACGACGCGATCCGCGTCAACGGCGCCGACGTCCGCGCGAAGGTCATCGGCGAGGGCGGCAACCTCGGCCTGACCCAGCTGGGCCGCATCGAGTTCGCCCGCAGCGGCGCCGGCGGCGGGGGCGGCAAGGTCAACACCGACGCCATCGACAACAGCGCGGGCGTGGACACCTCCGACCACGAGGTGAACATCAAGATCCTGCTCAACGCGGTCGTCGCGGACGGCGACATGACCGTCAAGCAGCGCAACGCCCTGCTGGCGGAGATGACCGACGAGGTCGGCACGCTCGTCCTGCGCAACAACTACGCGCAGAACACCGCCCTGGCGAACGGCAGCGCCCAGGCGCACAGCCTGCTCCACGCCCAGCAGCGCTTCATGCGCCGCCTGGAGCAGGCCGGGCAGCTCGACCGCAGCCTGGAGTTCCTGCCGGCCGACCGGCAGATCCGCGAGCTGCTCGGCGGCGGCAGCGGTCTGACCCAGCCGGAGCTGGCCGTGCTGCTCGCCTACACCAAGATCACGGTGGCGGACGAGCTGATCCACACGCAGCTGCCGGACGACCCGTACCTGCGCCGCCTGCTGGACGCCTACTTCCCGGCCCCGCTGCGCGCCCGGTTCCCGGAGCAGATCGCCTCCCACGCCCTGCGCCGGGAGATCATCACCACGCTCCTGGTCAACGACACCGTCAACACCGGCGGTTCGACCTTCCTGCACCGCCTGCGGGAGGAGACCGGCGCCTCCACGGAGGAGATCGTGCGGGCGCAGCTCGCGGCCCGCGAGATCTTCGGCCTGGCCGAGGTGTGGGACGCGGTCGAGGCCCTGGACAACGTGGTCGCGGCGGACGTCCAGACCCGGGTGCGCCTGCACTCGCGGCGCCTGGTCGAGCGCGGTACGCGCTGGCTGCTGAACAACCGGCCGCAGCCGCTGCAGATCACCGAGACGATCGAGCTGTTCCAGGAGCGGGTCACCCGGGTCTGGGAGGAGCTGCCGAAGCTGGTGCGCGGGGCGGACCTGGAGTGGTACCAGCTGGTCATGGACGAGCTGACCGGCGAGGGCGTGCCGGTGGAGCTGGCGGCGAAGGTCGCCGGCTTCTCCTCGGCCTTCCCGACGCTGGACATCGTCGCCATCTCGGACCGCACCGGCGTGGACCCGCTGGGCGTCGCCGAGGTCTACTACGACCTCGCCGACCGCCTGGAGATCACGCAGCTGATGGACCGGATCATCGAGCTGCCGCGGGGCGACCGCTGGCAGTCGATGGCCCGCGCCTCGATCCGCGAGGACCTCTTCGCGGCGCATGCCGCACTCACCGCCGACGTGCTGGCGGCGGGCGGCGGGGACGCCACGCCCGAGGAGCGCTTCAAGGCGTGGGAGGAGACCAACGCGGCGATCATCAGCCGTGCGCGGACGACCCTCGACGAGATCCGGGGCTCGGACGACTTCGACCTGGCCAACCTGTCCGTGGCCATGCGGACGATGCGCTCGCTGCTGAGGGCGCACGGATAACCGCACCGCCGAGCCGGAGGGCCGGGCCCGGACCCCGCAGGGGGTTCCGGGCCCGGCCCTTTCCGCGTCGGGGGGTCAGCCGCCGCGCGCGGAGCGCTCGTACGCCTCGCAGACCTCGGCGGCGGGGCCGTCCATGCGCAGGGTGCCCGCCTCCAGCCAGAGCGCCCGGTCGCAGGTGTCGCGGACGGTGCCGATCGCGTGGCTGACCAGGAAGACGGTCCCGGCCCGCTCCCGCAGCTCCTCGATGCGCGCCTGGCTGCGGCGCTGGAAGGCGGCGTCGCCGGTGGCGAGCGCCTCGTCGATCATCAGCACCTCGTGGTCCACGGCGGCGGCGATGGAGAAGCGCAGCCGGGCGGCCATGCCCGAGGAGTAGGTCCGCATCGGCAGGGAGCTGAAGGCGTCCCGTTCGTCGATGCCGGAGAAGTCGACGATGTCCTGGTAGCGGCGGCGGACCTCCTCGCGCGACATCCCCATGGCGAGGCCGCCGAGGACGATGTTGCGCTCGCCGGTCAGGTCGTTCATCAGGGCGGCGTTGACGCCGAGCAGGGAGGGCCGGCCCAGGGCGTGCACGGTGCCCCGGGTGAGCGGCTGGAGGCCGGCGACGGCCCGCAGCAGGGTGGACTTGCCCGATCCGTTGGAGCCGATCAGCCCGATCGCCTCGCCCCGGTACGCGGTGAAGGTGACGCCCTTCACCGCGTGCACCCGGCGTGCGCCGGGTGCGGGTCCGCCGCGCCGCAGGAGGCGGCTCAGAGCGGCGGCCGCGCCGCCCCCGCGAACCCCCGCGCGGACGGTGTGGACGACGTGGACGCCGTCGGCGATGACGGTGGGGACGCGGGTGTCGCCGGATGCGCCGGCGGGGAGGTCAGCCACGGCCGTACTCCTCCTCGGCCCGCCAGAACCAGACGAACCCGCCGACCGCGGCGGCCAGTGCCCAGCCGGCGGCGAGCGTCCACGCGTGCGGCGGGAGCGGCTGCGCCGCGGAGCCGTCGACGAGGGCGTGGCGGACGAGGTCGATGTAGACGGCGGCCGGGTTGGCGCCGAGCGCGGTGCCGGCCCAGTGCGGCAGGTGCCCCTGGGCGACGACGTGGCCGATGGACCACATGACGCCCGAGGCGTACATCCAGGTGCGCAGCACGAACGGCATGAGCTGGGCGGTGTCCGGGACCCGGCTGCCGATGCGGGCCATGGCCAGGGCGCAGCCGGTGCAGAAGAGGGCCGCGAGGAGCAGGGCGGGCACGGCCAGCAGCCAGCGGGCCCGCGGGGGCCTGCCGAGGGCGGTGAGCAGGGCCAGTAGGGCGCCCAGGCTGACGAGCAGCTGCTGGAAGTGCTGGACGACCGCGGCCAGCGGCAGGCTCGCGCGGGGGAAGTGCAGGGCGCGGACGAGGCCGAGGTTGGCGTGGACGGCGCGGGTGCCGGCGTTGACGGTGCTGCCGATGAAGTCCCAGACGAAGACGCCGGTCAGCAGGAACGGCAGGTAGTCGGGGACGCCGTGGCTCTGGCGCATGACGACGCCGAAGACGGCGTAGTAGACGGCGGCGTTCAGCAGCGGGGTCACGAGCTGCCAGAGCCCGCCGAGGCGGGCGGTGCTGTAGGCGGCGCGGGTCCGGGCGGTGGCGTACGCGGTCACGAAGTGGCGGCGCTCCCACAGGAGCCGGACGTACCGCGGCAGGGGTGGGCGGGCGCCGCTGAGGGTGAGGCCGTGGGCGGCGGCCGGTTCCGCCGGGGTGGGTGCGGCGGCCGCCCACGGCCTCACCC
>NZ_RPSE01000285.1:0-8384 GCF_003949955.1 Streptomyces sp. WAC05292 | reverse complement strand
AGCGTCCGCCGCCCCCGAGGCGGGCCCCGCCCCCGGCGCAGGCCGGGCACTCCCGGCCGCCCCCGGGGCCTCCCGGAGCTCCTCCAGCAGCGCTCCCAGCGCCGCCGCGAAGGCCGGGTCGCGGTCGGCCTCGTCGGCCAGGACGATCTCGGCCATGGTGGTCGAGGCGGCGCCCGGGGCATCGCGGAGGCGGTGCAGGGCCACCGTGCCCGAGGCGGTGGCGCGCAGGCGGGTCTCCGCCAGAAGCCGGATGCGGGCGGGCAGTGCGGTCTGCGCGGTCTGCGCTGTCTGCGCGGTCTGCGCCGCGGTGTCCCCGGCATCCGTCTCCGTGAGGACGTGCAGTGCGGCGCGCGCCAGTCGTAACGGGTCCACGATCGGTCTCCCCATGCCTCCCGCGGTGCCGTTCCCCGGACCCCCCGGCCGCGGCCGCGGTCAGGTGATCGTACGGACTCCCACGGGCCCGTCGCCAGGTCTGGCGGGTCCCGGTCGGAGGTCAGGCGGCGGGCGGGTCCGCGACCAGGGCCGCGGCCAGGGCGCGGGCTTCCGCCAGCCAGGCGGTGCGCTGCCGTGGTGTGGAGTCGGTGACGGTGCGGAAGACGCGGCGGCGGACGTCCCGCGCGCCGGTGTACGGCAGGACGCACGCCGCCCAGATGCGCTGCAGCGGGTCGCCGAACTCGCCCGCCTCCCGTTCCTCCGCGGTGTCGGAGGTGTTCAGGACGAGCGCGCGGTCGGCCCGCAGCAGGCCTGCGGGCTCGCCCTGCGCCGTGCCCAGCTTGTAGGCGACGCCGGGGACGAGGACCCGCTGGACCCAGCCGGTCAGGACGGCCGGAGGCATGCCCCACCAGTTGGGGTGGACGAAGACCAGCGCGTCCAGGTCGGCGATCTCGCGGCGGTGCGCCTCGACCCGCGGGTCCGCGGAGGCGGCGGCCGCGTCGACCGTCTCCGTCTCCTCCGCCGCGAGCAGCGGCGGGAACCCTTCCGCGTACAGGTCGTGTGCGTGCACCTCGCAGCCGTGGGCGGCGAGTTCGGCCGTGACGGCGTCGAACAGGGCGTGGTTGAAGCTCCCGGTCCGCGGGTGCGCCAGGTAGACGCCTGCCTTCATCGTGTACGCACCCTCCCCCTGCCGGCCGCCGCTTCCGTCAACGGCCCTCGGGGCAACCGTACTCGGCGGCTCCCCGGAACGGCGCCGCCCCCGGCCCGGCAGCTCGGGGCTGCCGGGCCGGGGGCGGCGCGGAGCAAGCGGGACGCGAAGGCGTCAGAGCTTCTCGGGGGTGCGGATCCCCAGCAGGCCCATGCCCTTGCCCAGGGTCCGCGCCGTCAGGTCGATCAGGAAGAGGCGGTTCTCCTGCTGCTCCGGGGTGTCGGCCTTCATGACGGGGCACTGGTCGTAGAAGGCGGTCAGGTGCGAGGCGAGCTGGTACAGGTACGCGGCGAGCTTGTGCGGGGCGTACTCGGCGGCGGCGTCGGCGATGAGTTCGCCGAAGCCGTCGAGGTGCAGGCCCATCGCGCGCTCGGCCGGCGCCAGCGGCAGCTCCGGGTGCGCCTTGGGGGCGACGTCGGCGAGGCGGCGCTGGATGGACCGGATGCGGGCGTACGCGTACTGGAGGTAGACGGAGGTGTCGCCGTTGAGCGAGACCATCTGGTCGAGGTCGAACTTGTAGTCGCGCGCCGCGGACGTGGACAGGTCGGCGTACTTGACGGCGCCGATGCCGACGTGCCGGCCGTTCTCGACGATCTCGGGCTCGGTCAGGCCGGCCTTCTCCGCCTTCTCGCGGACGACGGCCGTGGCCCGGTCGACGGCCTCGTCGAGCAGGTCGACCAGCCGGACCGTCTCGCCCTCGCGGGTCTTGAACGGCTTGCCGTCGGCGCCGAGCACGGTGCCGAAGGCGAGCTGGACGGCCTTGGTGCCCTCCTGGAGCCAGCCGGCGCGGCGGGCGGTCTCGAAGACCATCTTGAAGTGCAGCGACTGGCGGGCGTCCACCACGTACAGCAGGGTGCTCGCCTTCAGGCTGCCGACGCGGTCGCGGATCGCCGACAGGTCGGTGGCGGCGTAGCCGAAGCCGCCGTCGGACTTCTGGACGATCAGCGGGGTGGGCTGGCCGTCGGGGCCCTTGTACTCGTCGAAGAAGACGCACAGCGCGCCGTTGGAGCGGACGGCGACCCCGGACTCCTCCAGCAGGCGGCACGTCTCGGCGAGCATGTCGTTGTAGCCGGACTCGCCGACGATGTCGGCGTCGCGGATGTCCATGTCGAGCTTGTCGAAGACCGAGTAGAAGTAGATCTTCGACTCGTCGACGAACCGCTGCCACAGGGCGAGGGTCTGCTCGTCGCCCGCCTGGAGGTCGACGACGCGGGCGCGGGCGCGGGTCTTGAACTCCTCGTCGGCGTCGAAGAGCGCGCGCGACGCCTTGTACAGCCGGTTCAGGTTGGACATGGCCTCTTCGCCGGCCGCCTCGGCCGACTCGGCGGTGTCGGCGTCCCCGGCGGCCGGCTCCGCGGCCTTGTGGTCCAGCTCGTGCGGGTGCTCGATCAGGTACTGGATGAGCATGCCGAACTGGGTGCCCCAGTCACCGATGTGGTGGCGGCGCACGACCTGCTCGCCGGTGAATTCGAGGATCTCGACCATCGCCGCGCCGATGACGGCCGACCGCAGGTGGCCGACGTGCATCTCCTTGGCCACGTTCGGCTGCGCGTAGTCGATCACGGTGGTGCCGGCGTCCGGGTTGACGGGGACGCCGAGGCGGTCGTCGGCGGCGCGCGCGGCGAGCGTCTCGACGATCGCCCGGTCGGAGACGGTGATGTTGAGGAAGCCGGGGCCGGAGACCTCGATCTCCTCGATGACGCCGCCCTTGTCGAGGCCGCCGACGACGGTGGACGCCAGCTCGCGCGGGTTGGCCTTGGCCTTCTTCGCGAGCGCCAGGATGCCGTTGGCCTGGAAGTCGGCCCGGTCGCTTCGTCGCAGCAGCGGGTCGGCCGCACCGGCCTCCGGCAGGGCGGAGGCGAGGGCGTCGGCGACGCGCTGATGGACGGAGGAAGCGAGGGAAGGGACCGAGGCCATGAGCTGCCGTTCCTGTGAGTGTGCCCGGTGGCGGAGTCCGCCGGGGGCGCGGGTTGTTCGTTCCGACAAGGGCCGAGTATCCCACGCGGCCGCATCCCGTTTCCCGGCTTGTACGGGCTGCCGGGCAACCAAGGGGCGGCGGGTTCCGTCTGGGAGAATGGCTGAAGCCAGCATTCGAGATAGAAGGACGTGTCGTGGCTCAGAGCAGCACCGAGACCGACTGGGTCTCCCGTTTCGCGGACGAGGTCATCGCCGAGGCGGAGCGCCGAGCACCCGGCAAACCTGTCGTCGTCGCGTCCGGACTCTCCCCCTCCGGCCCGATCCACCTGGGCAACCTGCGCGAGGTCATGACCCCGCACCTGGTCGCCGACGAGATCCGCCGCCGCGGCATCGAGGTCCGCCACGTCCTGTCGTGGGACGACTACGACCGCTACCGCAAGGTGCCCAAGGGCATCCCGGGCGTCACGGAGGAGTCCCACGGCGGGCACATCGGCCGGCCGCTGACCTCCGTGCCCGCGCCCGAGGGCTCCCCGCACCCGAACTGGGCCGAGCACTTCAAGGCCGCCATGGTCGAGGCCCTGGCCGAGCTCGGCGTCGAGTACGACCCGATCAGCCAGACCGAGCAGTACACCTCGGGCGCGTACCGCGAGCAGGTGCTGCACGCGATGAAGCACCGCGGCGACATCGACGCCGTCCTCGCCCAGTACCGCACGAAGCCGAAGGCCGCCAAGAAGTCGCAGAAGCCGGTCGACGAGGCCGAGCTGGAGGCCGCCGAGGGCTCCGGCGCGGCCGGCGAGGACGACGGCAGCGCCGAGGGCGCCGAGTACTTCCCGTACAAGCCGTACTGCGGCGAGTGCGGCAAGGACTTCACCAAGGTCACCTCGTACGACGACGAGACGACCGAGCTGACGTACGTCTGCACCGAGGACGAGTTCACCGAGACGGTGAAGCTGTCGGAGTTCAACCGCGGCAAGCTCGTCTGGAAGGTCGACTGGCCGATGCGCTGGGCGTTCGAGGGCGTCGTCTTCGAGCCGTCCGGCGTCGACCACTCCTCGCCGGGCTCGTCGTTCCAGGTCGGCGGCCAGATCGTGCACATCTTCGGCGGCGAGCAGCCGATCGGCCCGATGTACGCGTTCGTCGGCATCAGCGGCATGGCCAAGATGTCGTCCTCGAAGGGCGGCGTCCCGACCCCGGGCGACGCGCTGAAGATCATGGAGCCGCAGCTGCTGCGCTGGCTGTACGCCCGCCGCAAGCCGAACCAGAGTTTCAAGATCGCCTTCGACCAGGAGATCCAGCGCCTGTACGACGAGTGGGACAAGCTGGAGGCGAAGGTCGCCGACGGCTCGGTGCTCCCCGCCGACGCCGCCGCGCACACCCGCGCCGTGCGCGTCGCCTCGCACGAGCTGCCGCGCACCCCGCGCCCGCTGCCGTACCGCACGCTCGCCTCGGTCGTCGACATCACCGCCGGCCACGACGAGCAGACGCTGCGCATCCTGGCCGACCTCGACCCGTCGCAGCCGCTGGCCTCCCTGGACGAGGTCCGGCCCCGCCTGGACCGCGCCGAGAACTGGATCACCACCCAGGTCCCGGCCGACCAGCGGACCCTGGTGCGCGAGGAGCCCGACACCGAGCTGCTCGCCTCCCTCGACGACGAGGCGCGCCGCTCGCTGGCGCTGCTGCTGGAGGGCCTCGACTCGCACTGGTCCCTCGACGGGCTGACCACGCTCGTCTACGGCGTGCCGAAGGTGATGGCCGGGCTGGAGCCCGACGCCAAGCCGACGCCCGAGCTGAAGGTCGCGCAGCGCAGCTTCTTCGCGCTGCTGTACCGCCTGCTCGTCACCCGGGAGACCGGCCCGCGCCTGCCGACGCTGCTGCTGGCGGTCGGCGCGGACCGCGTCCGCAAGCTGCTGGCGGTCTGACCGCCACGACGAGAGGGGGCCCGCCGGACATCCGGCGGGCCCCCTCTCGTGCGCGGCTCTACGGTGCGGGCACCTTGGTGAATTCCGGCAGAGGCTTTCCGTCCGGGTCGGGACGGAACTCCAGGGCGTCCTGTCCGCGCGGGT
This sequence comes from Streptomyces sp. WAC05292, assembly GCF_003949955.1. Taxonomy (NCBI): domain Bacteria; kingdom Bacillati; phylum Actinomycetota; class Actinomycetes; order Kitasatosporales; family Streptomycetaceae; genus Streptomyces; species Streptomyces sp. WAC05292. The sequence continues at coordinate 3,263 of NZ_RPSE01000285.1, read as the reverse complement.
GGAGCTGGATGCCGGCGGTCCTGCCGAGCCCGCCGTCCTCGACCGTCAGGTAGACGAAGTCGCTCCCCGACCGGCCGCCGAGGAACTCCCATCGGCCGTGGAAGTCGGCGGGGCCGGAGTGCTCGTCCGTCTCCACGCGGGTGGCGGTGAACCTTCCGTCGGGCCCGAGCAGGATCTCGCCGCCCGTCGTGGCGCTGCGGTACCGGCCGGGCAGCTCGTCGGGATCGACCGACGTGCACCCCGACACGAGCAAGACGGAAGCCGCCAGTGCGGCGACGAGCCACCGCCTGCCCGTTCCCCCGGTCGTCCCAGACCCCGCGCGCATGGTCACACACCTCTCCCCTGAGGTCGGCTGTGCGGCCCTGCGACCGCACAGCCCTATTTGAACACGCTCAAAAAGTCCGGCGTGCCTCGGGGTCGCCGCTGCTCAGGCGATGTGCTCGTTCTCCAGGTCGCGCTGGTAGCGCTGCTTGAGGTCGGGCATCAGGCGGCGCAGGATGGACGCGCCGCGAGGGTGCGCGATCCCCATGCGCTCGGCGAGGAGCGCTTCCACCTTCTCCGCGTCCGGGATGCCGTTCTTCTCGTCGATGTGTGCACGGAAGACCTCGTACGCGGCCTCCTCGAACTTCACCTCGTCGATGGCCGCCGCCTCCTCCGCCGCGGCCGGGAAGAGGGCGCCCTGCCCGTCGGTCTCCGCCTGGGCGTCCAGGGCGCGCTGGGCGGCGCGGGCCTCGAGCTGGGCGGCGAGGGCCTGCCGGGCGGCCGGGTCCTCGGTGTCCGGCAGCTCGGGGCCGGCCGGCGGCAGCACCGGGGTGGGCTCCAGGCCCTCGACGTACTGCGGGTTGTAGACGCTCTCGTACGCGGTCTGCGGGGCCCGCGGCGCGGCGAACCAGGCGCTGTTGTGGGCCGCGGGCATGGCCGTCGGCTCCACGGCGAACGGCGGCGGCGCGTGGTGCGGGACGCCCTGCGCCTGCAGCCAGGCCGCCCGGGCCTCGGCCTGGGCCTGGGTCTCGGGCTGCGGCTCGGCCTGCGCCTGCGGCTCGGCCTGCGGGTCCTGCCCGGGCCCGGCCGGCACCGGCTGCGGGCCCTGCGGCCCCTGTCCGCCCGGACCGGCCGCGGCCGCGGCCTGCGGCTGCGCGGCCGCCGCGCCCGCCGCCAGCGCGGGGGCCTTCGCCGCGGTGTCCGCGGGCGGCAGCAGCGCGGGCTCGATCCCGGCCGCCGCCAGCCCGTCCGGGGCCGTCTGCGACAGCGGTACGCCGATGCGGGCCAGCCGCAGCGGCATCAGCGCCTCCACCGGCGCCTTGCGCCGCCACGCGCGCCCGTACCGGGCCTGGAGTCGCGCCTGGTAGATCAGCCGGTCCTGCTCCATCCCGACGGCCTGCTCGTAGGAGCGCAGCTCCCACAGCTTCATCCGGCGCCACAGCTTGAAGGTGGGGATGGGGGAGAGCAGCCAGCGCGTGAGGCGGACGCCCTCCATGTGCCGGTCCGCGGTGATGTCGGCGATCCGGCCCACCGCGTGCCGGGCCGCCTCCACCGTGACGACGAACAGCACGGGGATCACCGCGTGCATGCCGACGCCCAGCGGGTCCGGCCACGCCGCGGCGCCGTTGAACGCGATCGTCGCCGCCGTCAGCAGCCACGCCGTCTGGCGCAGCAGCGGGAAGGGGATCCGGATCCACGTCAGCAGCAGGTCCAGGGCCAGCAGGACGCAGATGCCCGCGTCGATGCCGATCGGGAAGACCAGCGAGAAGTTCCCGAACCCCTTCTTCAGCGCGAGCTCGCGGACCGCGGCGTACGAGCCCGCGAAACCGATCCCCGCGATGACGACGGCACCCGCGACGACCACGCCGATGAGTATTCGGTGCGTACGAGTCAGCTGCATCGCGGCCACCCGCGATCTCCTCCCCTTGTCGTGCCACGGCAGGCACAGCGTACGGGTGACTGTACGGGTGACTGAATGTCAGCCTCCAGCAAGGGTCCCCGGTCCGCTGCGCGCCGCGGCGTCGGTGCCGGCTACTGGGATGCGGCCGGGGAAGGCTGCTGCTCGGGCTGCTTCTGCTCCTGGTTGGCGGCCTCGACGGAGGCGACGATCTCCTTGGCCGCGGCGACGGCGTCCTGGAGCAGCTTGGCCTGATCCGGTGCCCCGGCGCCCTCGTAGGCGGCGCCGTTGTAGTCGAGGGTGACGACCACGTTGTGGGTGCGCGCGACGACGGTCGTGTTCGCGAAGTCCACGTCCTTCTTCACGCCGAAGACGATGGAGGTGGCCTGGTTGCCGGTCTCGGCGACGGCCTCGGCCTTGACGTCGGTCGCGCCCTCGGTGGCCTTCGCGGTCTCGATCTGCTTGGCGTACTGCTCCTCGGCGCGCTTGTCGGCGCTGCCGAGGGAGGCGTGCGAGTCGTAGCGGACCAGGGACACCGACAGCCAGCGGTACTGGGAGCCCTTCAGGCCGTCCGTCTTCAGGCCGTTCCACGAGCAGCTGGCGCGGCTGCCCAGGTCGTTGGACTTCGTCGCGGTGCCGTTGGTGTCCTTCGCGTCCGGGACGAGCGTCTCGACGGTCTTGGACTGAAGCGTCTTGCACGGCTCGGGGAGCGTGGCGAAGCGGGCCTTCTCCAGCTCGACCTTCGGCTTCCCGCCGGGCTTGGCGGACGCCGACGCGCCCGACTTCTTGCCGTCGCCGGATCCGGAGCCCTTGCCCTTGTCCGAGTCGGACGAGCATCCGGCGGCGGCGAATATGACCGGGACGACGGCGGCGCAGGCGAGCACCCGGGTGAGGCGCGAAGCAGATCGGTGCATGGTTCCTTCACTACGTTGAGGGACGCGTTCGTGTGGAGCGGTGGGGGCGCGGTACGGACGCGGCGCGGGCGCGGGACCCGTGCAACGGTAGCCCCACCGGGCGTACGGCTGCTGTGCGCGCCGTCACGCCGGGGTGTCGCCGGCCGCCGCCGTCGGACGCTTCAGTCGCTGAAGCGCTCGACGAGCGCCTGCGCCAGCTGCCGCGCCTTGTCCTGGGTTTCGGTGCCGGAGGGGACGGCGCCGGGCACGGCGGGCTGGACGCTGTACTCGACGGTGACGATGACGTTCGCGGTGCGGAAGACGACCCGCACGGTACGGGACTGGGCGGCGCTGGCTCCGGCCGCGCCCAGCTTGTCCTCGATGAAGGCCTCGGCGCCGAGGCCTTCGAGGACGCGGGAGCCGAGCTCGGACGGGGACGGCGACGGGGTGGGTGCGCCGCTGCCCGGCGCGGGGGAGCCGGAGGCGGGGGG
>NZ_RPSE01000284.1:0-8388 GCF_003949955.1 Streptomyces sp. WAC05292 | reverse complement strand
ACTCACAGCAGTCACACCAGGGGTCCCGCTTCTTGCGGGACCAGGGGCCCTCGTGTTCGGTGCAGCACAGCTGGCAGGTGCAGAACATCCACGTGGCGACCGCGCAGCCGGCGATCAGCCCGCGGCGCGGCTTCCGCGGCGGCTGCCCCCCGCCGCCCGGGCCGCCGCCCGCCGGCGGCATCCCGGGCCCGCCGCCGTGGGGCCCGCCGCCGTACGGGGTGCCGCCGTGGGGCCCGCCGCCCTGCGGACCGCCGCCGTACGGATTCCCCGCCCCGCCGCCGTACGGGTTCCCGGGCGCGCCGCCGTACGGGTTCCCCTGACCCGGCCCGAAGCCCTGCGGCGGCGCGCCGAAGCCGCCGCCCTGGCCCGCGGAGTTCACGGCCGTGTGCCCGCAGGAGGAGGTGCCGAAGGCGCGGTCCACCGAGTTCCGCAGCTCGTGCACCAGCAGCCGGTGGGCCAGCCCCGCGTCCGCGAACTCCACCTCGTCCAGCGCGAGCCGGATGCCGTGCAGGGCGTCGTCGCACAGCCGGCGCGCCTCGGCGAGCGGGGTGCCGGTCGCCGTCAGGGGGTTCCAGGCGCCGTTCACGGCGTCCTCGGCCTGGTCCTCCACCGCGTCCAGCAGGTGCGCGAGCCGGCCGAAGTACCGGCCGGCCTCGGCGAGCGGGGCGGCGTTGCCGGGCCGCCCGGCCAGCCGTGCGGTATGCGCGAACGCCGCGGCCGTCGCCGTCTCCGTCGGCTCGGTCACCACCAGCACCGGCGTGCCCGGGCCGGCCAGGGTCTCGATGCCGGTCTGCCGGTCCACGGCGTCGACGAGGACGGCCGTGTCGAAGCCCAGCGAGGCACCGGTGCGGGCGCCCGCCCGGTCCCAGCCCCGGGCCACCCGGCGGGCGGCCGCGGCCATCGGCGCGCGGGCCAACAGCCCGTCGCCGTCGGCGACGTGGTCCCGCACCTTCGCCGAGGCGAGCACGAGCGAGACGGCCGCGGCGAGCCGCGCACCCTCGCCCTCGGCCACGGCGGCCGTCCGCATCCCGCGCAGCGGGCACGGCCCGGCGGTGCGCCGGGCGCCGGCGACGGGACCGGCCTGAGCCTCCGTCAGAACCGATATGAGAAGCCCGTCGTAATTGGTCACGATGCGGGCGAACTGTCCGTGGTCACCCCTGAGTGCCAGGCAGAGCCCGCACAGATGGGCCATCCACTCCGCCTTGAACCGCTCTCCGAGCCGGTGGGTACAAGGTCTGACGATGCCGAACAATACGGGCCCCCCGAGTGTCATCCGCGGAAAGATGGGCATCGTATCCAGCCAGATCAGTCACCCGTACGCCCCTGCCGACCACCCGCGCGGCCGCACCGGTCGTATTTTCACTCGGTCAGCAGTGGCACCGACCAGGATCCTCGACCGTGCAACGGATGTTCTGCACCAGTACCGTCACGAAACAAGTTCGCGGCGGCCATCCGCTTGGCGCGTTGTCAGCATCATGGACGACCATAGGGGTTGCGGAGAAAAGACAGACTGACCGCGGTGAAAGGAGGCGTCCATGGGTTCGGTACGCAAGGCGAGCGCCTGGCTGGGTCTCGTGGAGGACAGTGACGACGAGCGTTACTACGACGACGACTACGCGGAGGCCGGGCACGGTTCCGTCGCCGGCCCCGGCGACCAGTGGGCCACCGACCCGCGGGTCCGGGTCGCGTCAGAGTCCGCCGTCGAGCGCGGCCGCCGCATCGCCACGGTCACGCCGGACGGCTTCCGCGACGCCCGCGCCATCGGCGAGCTGTTCCGCGAGGGCGTGCCCGTCATCGTCAACCTGTCGCTGATGGACCCCGCCGACGCCAAGCGCGTCGTCGACTTCGCCGCCGGCCTCACCTTCGGACTGCGCGGCTCCATCGAACGGGTGGCGACCAGGGTCTTCCTGCTGACCCCGGCCGACACCCAGATCGTCAGCGGCGAGCCGGGCGGCCGCTCCCGCGACTTCTTCAACCAGAGCTGAGGCCGGGCCTCACCGGAAGGCGTCGAGACCGGTGAGCGCCTTGCCCAGCACCAGCTGGTGCATCTCGACGGTGCCCTCGTAGGTGAGCACCGACTCCAGGTTGGTGGCGTGCCGCATGACGGGGTACTCAAGGGAGATCCCGTTGGCACCGAGGATCGTCCGCGCGGTGCGGCAGATCTCGATCGCCTCGCGGACGTTGTTGAGCTTGCCGAAACTGACCTGCTCCGGCCGCAGGGTGCCCGCGTCCATCCGCCGGCCCAGGTGGTGGGCGAGCAGGATGCCCTTGTGGAGCTCCAGCGCCATGTCCGCCAGCTTCGCCTGGGTGAGCTGGAAGCCGCCGATGGGCCGGCCGAACTGCTCGCGCGTCCGCGCGTAGTCCAGCGCCGCCTCGAAACTGGCGCGCGCCGCACCCATCGAGCCCCAGACGATCCCGTACCGCGCGTGGCTGAGGCAGCTCAGCGGCCCCTTCAGCCCTGCGACCCCCGGCAGCACGGCATCGGCCGGCAGCCGGACGTCGTCCATGACCAGCTCGCTCGTGACCGAGGCGCGCAGCGACCACTTGTGCTTGATCTCGGGGGCGGAGAAGCCCGCGGAGTCGGTGGGCACCGCGAATCCGCGGATCCCCTCGTCCGTCTGCGCCCAGACCACCGCGACCGAGGACACCGAGCCGTTGGTGATCCACATCTTGCGGCCGTTCAGGATCCAGTCCGTGCCGTCCCGCTTGGCGTGCGTGCGCATGGCCGCCGGGTCGGAGCCGACGTCGGGCTCGGTCAGGCCGAAGCAGCCGATCAGCTCGCCCGCCGCCATGCCGGGGAGCCATCGCTGCTTCTGCTCCTCGGAGCCGTAGCGGTGGATCGCGTACATGGCGAGGGAGCCCTGGACGGAGACCAGGGAGCGGATCCCGGAGTCGGCCGCCTCCAGTTCGAGGCAGGCGAGCCCGTACTGCACGGCGGTCGCGCCGGCGCAGCCGTACCCCTCCAGGGACATGCCGAGGGCGCCGAGCGCGCCGAGCTCGCGGGCGAGCTCGCGGATGCCGGGCAGCTCGCCGCGCTCGTACCAATCGGCGACGTACGGGAGGACCCGGTCGGCGGCCCATGCGCGGACGGTGTCGCGGACGCCGGCCTCCTCGGGGCTGAGGAGCTCGTCGAGGCCGAGCGGATCGGTGGGGACGAAGGACACGGGGCCTCCCGGCGGGCCTGGGGGTGAACCTAGCGGTGCTAGTTTGTCGCCGCGGCGGGCGCCGGTCCACCCCCCGCTGCCGGGGCCGGACGGCGCCGGGGTCAGACGGCCCTGGCCGTGGGGCGGTCTTCCGCGCCCTCGGCGCCCCTCGCGTCCGCCGCCGTGTCCGCGGCGGCGGCGCCGGCCGGGCCCGCCTGGGCCGGCAGCCGCACGGGGTCGGCGCCCGCGGTGCCGGGCTCGTCCTCCGCGGCGCAGTCCATGGCGCGCGGCAGCTTCAGCGCCATCAGCGCCCCGGCGAGCAGCAGGCCGGCGCTGACCACGAGCGTGATGTGCAGCCCGTGGACGAACGAGTGCCGGGCGGCCGCGTACAGCGCGTCGCCCGCGGCCCCGCCGAGGTCTCCGGCGATCTGGTAGGCCTCCCCCAGCGAGTTGGCGGCGCCCCGAGCCTCCTGCGCCGACACCCCGGGCACGTCGAGCAGGCCCGGCGCGTACGCCGCGTTCATCACGCTGCCGAGGAGGGCGATGCCCATGCCCGCGCCGAGCTGGTAGGAGGTCTCGCCTATGGAGGCCGCCCCGCCCGCGGTCTCGGCGGGAGCCTCGCTCAGCATCGACTCGTACGCGGCGAACAGCGTCGTCTGGAGGCCGAAGCCGAGCAGCACGAAGCCGGCGGTGAGGAGCACGGGCCGGTCGTCCTGGCCCATGAGGGTCAGCAGCAGCACGGCGAACGCGGTCAGCAGGAAGCCGAGCGACACCATCGTGCGCGGGCCGATCCGGGCCAGGGTGTAGGAGCCGGTGGCGCCCGCGGCCATCGCCGCGAAGGTCAGCGGGAGCAGCCGGAGCCCGGTTTCGAGCGGACTGAGTCCGAGGACGAGCTGGAGGTACTGGACGGCGAGCAGTTCGAGCCCGACCAGGGCGAGCATGGCGAGGACGATGCACCCGACGGACGTGGAGAAGGCGGCGCGGGCGAACATCCGCATGTCGATCAGCGGGTGGGCGAGGCGCCTCTGGCGGCGGGTGAAGAGGACGAGCAGGACGATGCCGAGCAGGAGCGGTACGAGGCATTCGGCGTCGAGGAGCCGGCGCTCGGCTCCGAGCCGCTTGACGCCGAGGACGACACCGAGGACGCCGCCCGCGGCCATGAGCGCGCCGAGGACGTCCCACGGCCCGTCGGCGGCGCCCCTGGATTCGGGGAGCAGCCACCGTCCGAGCGGGAGGATCAGGGCCATCAGCGGGATGTTGATGAGGAAGACCGAGCCCCACCAGAAGTGCTCGACGAGGAAGCCGCCGAGGACGGGGCCGCCGGCCGCGCCGATGGCGGCGACGGCGGTCCAGATCCCGATGGCGAGGGCCCGCTCGCGGCGGTCGGGGAAGACCTGCCGCAGGATCGACAGCGTCGCCGGCATGATCATGGCGCCGCCTATGCCGAGGAGGGCGCGGGCGGCGATCAGGACCTGGGCGTGGTCGGCGAAGGCGGCGACGGCCGAGGCGGTGCCGAAGAGGCCGTAGCCGATCAGGAGTATCCGGCGGCGGCCGATCCGGTCGCCGAGGGTGCCGAAGAGGATGAGCAGGGCGGCGCAGACGAGCGGGTACGCGTCGACGATCCACAGCAGCTCGATGGGGCCGGGGCGCAGGTCCTCGGTGACGGCGGGGACGGCGACGTGGAGGATCGTCGCGTCGAGTGCGACGAGGACCAGGCTGACGCAGAGGACCGCGAGGACGAGCCACCGGTTCGTTCCGCCGGAGGCGGCCAGGAGCCGGTTCCGGAGGGGCCCTCTGTCGGTGTCGGCGATCCTGCGGCCGGCCGCGTTGGTCCCCGGCATGCATGTACCTCCCAGATGAATCGCTCGCACCCGGTGGACCGGCGTTCTCGGCAGGGCCGCGGCGGCGGTGTGCGGTGCGGCGCCCTGCGGGTCCGGCGGCGACGTGCGAGTGAAGGGTCAGCGTACGCGAGTTCGCTGGTGCCACACGTGGTCAAGCTCTCATCGCGGCGGCGGCCTCCCTGTGGTGTGCGCCACTCGCCCCACCCCCTTCCCGCGACGACCCTTCCCCCGCGTACACGCGCCGTGACGTTCCGTGGTTCTGCCCCGGTCGGCGGCAGCGGCCCTGCGGATAATCGTGCCCGTGGAAGATCTTGGATTGCGCCGGGCCGCACCCGCCCTGGCGGTCTACGCGGCGGTCCGGCTGCTCGGTGCGGCCGTCCTGGCCGGGTGGGGCGCCGCCGTCGGCAGCAGTGCGCACACGCTGCTGTCCGCGCGGTGGGACTCGCTGTGGTACGCCCGCATCGCGGCGGAGGGCTACGGGTACGAGGTGGTCCTGCCGAACGGGGACGTGCACGCGAACCTGGCGTTCTTCCCGCTGCTGCCGTGGCTGGAGCGGCTGGTGTCGGGGGCGACGGGACTGGGGTACGGATCGGCGGGCCTGGCCGTGTCGGCGGCGGCGGGTCTCGCGGCGGCCTGGGGGATCTTCGCCGTGGCCGGGGCGGTGTGCCGGGAGCGGTGGCCGGAGGCGGACGCCCGCCGGGTCGGGGTGTGCGCCGTCGCGGTGTGGGCGGCGCTGCCGGTGGGCGTCGTGCAGTCGATGGCGTACAGCGAGGCGCTGTTCACGGCGCTGGCGGCGTGGGCGCTGTACGCGGTCCTGCGCGGGTGGTGGCCGGCGGCGGGCCTGCTCGCGGCGGGGGCCGGCCTGACCCGCCCGGTCGGCGCCGCGGTCGTGGCCGCGGTGTGGGTGGCGGCGGCCCTGGCGTGGCGGCGTACGTGCTGTGGGTGGGTGCGTACACCGGTGGCGGGCCGCTCGGGTACCTGCGGGTGCAGGAGGGCTGGGGCAACGGCTTCGACGGGGGCCTGGCCTTCGCCCGGTTCGCCGCGGCCATGCTGCCCGACGGGCCCGGTCCGGCCGCGGCAGGACTGGCGCTGGCCGCGGGCGTGCTGCTGGTGCTGTGGCTGTGCGCGCTGTGCGCACAGCAGCGGCAGCCCGCCCCTCTGCTCGTCTACACGGGGATCGTGGTCGCGCTGGCGCTGGGCGCGTCGGGGTACTTCGGCTCGAAGCCGCGGCTGCTGCTCCCTGCCTTCCCGCTGCTGTTCCCGGCGGCCCTCGCGCTGGCCCGGTGGCGGCCGGGGCGCGCGGCGGCGCTGCTGGCGGCGGCGGCTCTGGCATCGGCGGTGTACGGGGCGTTCTGGCTGAACGGCTCGGGGCCGCCGTAGCGGGGCGGGCGGCGCGGGAGGGGCGGACGGCGGACCGCTTCGGCCGGAAAGGAATTGGAGCGCAGAGATAAAGGCGGTGTAAGCGGTGCGAAAGAATGGCCGCACCAAAGAGCCGGATGCACCAACTAATGCCTTAATCCCAGGAATTAAGCGCCGCGTGAGACCAACTCCACATCACATGGTCATCACAAACCCGGTGATTCGACCGGGCTGCACAGCGGCGCGCGGTAACGTCGATTGAGTGCGTACCGACCAAATCCTGACCCGGCTGGAGCGGGTGTTCGCCCGACTGGACCGGGAACCCGAGCGGCCGGCTCATCTGCAAACACCGCGGATGAGCCGGCACCGCGTCGTGCTCCTCGGATCGACGTTCGCGTTCTACCTCGCGATCGTGGTGGCCGTCCTGACCACGTCCTGGCTCGTCCGCCTGGACTGGCAGGTGATGTTCTTCCGGCCCTACGAGCAGTGGCCGCAGCTGCACGCCTTCCTCGACTACCTCGTCGTGCTGGGCCAGCGCGGACCCACCGCGGTCATGGTCGCCGCATGGCTGGGCTGGCGCTCCTGGCGGCAGCACACCCTCCGCCCCCTGATCACCCTCGGCGTGGCACTGCTCCTGCTGAACGTGACGGTGGGCGCCGTCAAGCTCGGCCTCGGCCGGCTCGGCCCGCACTACGCCACCACGATCGGCTCGGCGGAACTCTTCGCCGGCGGCGACATATTCCCTTCCGGGCACACCGCCAACGCCGTCGTGACGTGGGGCATCCTCGCCTACCTGGCCTCGACCGTGACCACCCGGCGCGTGCTGTCCATCGTCTCCGCGGTGGTCTCGCTGAGCGTCGGCGCCACCACGGTCTACCTCGGCACCCACTGGGTCAGCGACGTGCTGCTCGGCTGGTCCGCGGGCCTGCTGATCATGCTTGCGCTGCCCTGGTTCGAGCCGCTGATCGCCGGCGTCGAGGCCTGGGTGTTCGCCAAGCGCGAGGCGATGCGCCGCCGCGTGGAGGCCGGAACCCTGCCCGCACCGGTCGCCGCGGGGCTCGTGCCGCTGCTGTCCGCCGGCGGCAAGTGGCGCCCCCCGGCCCCGGCGGACGCCCCGGCTCCGGCCTCGGCCGCCGCTCCGGCCGCGGTGCCCGCCCAGGCGGCCGCGGCCCCCGGGCACACCGCGGTCGCCCGGCCGACCGCGCACCTGTCCGGCCGGCCGCACCTGGTCCGGCCCGAGCGCCTTCCGGGGGCCCCGGCCGGCTCCCGCCGCCCGGCCCACGGCGAGCGGGCCGGCGCCGCCCGCGCGGCCGCCCGCCCGGCCGCGGGCGGCGGCTGACGGAACCGGCCCGGGCCACCGGGCACGACGGCACGCGCGGGGCGGTACGCACCACCCCAGCCCGCGCGGGAGCGAGGCGGGCCGGAGTCCCATCCGGCCCGCCTCGGCCGTTCCCCGAGCCCGGACGTCAGCGCCGCGCCCGGCCGTTCGTCCGTACCGGGTCACGCTTGTGTCACGGAATGTCGACAGTTTTACGGACCGTCAGACTTCTCGCGATCACCGCGGGAAGGCCGCCCCGAACCGGCCCCTGCCATTGTTTATCCGGCGCGCCGCCGCATCCGCGGGAGGTCCGCTTTCGTATTCCGTTCGAGCGTCCGGGAATTCGGCGCCGGTATTGTGCGCGGCGGCCTGCGGCGCATCGCCGGGGCGTTCCGGTTCGCTTACGCCTTCTCCGCCGGAGCGGCTGCCGCGGACCCGGCCGCCGCCGACTGCGGACTCTGCCCGCCCGCCGCTTCGGAACTCGTTCCGGGGCCGCCCGGGACGGCCGACGGGGGCCGCTCCACGGGCGCCGGCGGCGCCGGCGGCGGGGGGAGGACCAGCAGGACGCCGACGGCGAGCGCTTCCGGACGCGGCCCCACCACCGCCCGGTTGGCCTCGTACAGTGCCTGCGCGCCGCCCTCGACACGCCGCTTGCGGGCGATCCCCGCCAGCGTGTCCCCGGCGCGCACCACGTGCATCCGCCCGGCCAGCCCGTACCGCCGCGCGC
>NZ_RPSE01000283.1:0-8391 GCF_003949955.1 Streptomyces sp. WAC05292 | reverse complement strand
GGCTCCGGGGCCACTGGTTTCCGCCTCGGGGTGGACGGCTGGCAAGATGGGGTGTATCTGCCCATCCATCGATCTGCCGGACGGTTTCTCTTGGCTGAGTTCATCTACACCATGCGCAAGACGCGCAAGGCGCACGGCGACAAGGTGATTCTCGATGACGTCACCCTGAACTTCCTGCCCGGCGCGAAGATCGGTGTGGTCGGCCCGAACGGCGCCGGTAAGTCCACCGTTCTCAAGATCATGGCGGGCATCGAGCAGCCCTCCAACGGCGACGCCTTCCTGTCGCCCGGCTACTCCGTCGGCATCCTCATGCAGGAGCCCAAGCTCGACGAGAGCAAGACCGTCCTGCAGAACGTCGAGGACGGCGTCGCCGAGATCAAGGGCAAGCTCGACCGGTTCAACGCCATCGCCGAGGAGATGGCCACGAACTACACGGACGAGCTCATGGAGGAGATGGGCAAGCTCCAGGAGGACCTCGACCACGCCAACGCCTGGGACCTCGACGCCCAGCTGGAGCAGGCCATGGACGCGCTGGGCTGCCCGCCCGCCGACTGGCCGGTCAACAACCTCTCCGGTGGCGAGAAGCGCCGCGTCGCGCTCTGCAAGCTGCTGCTGGAGGCGCCCGACCTGCTCCTCCTCGACGAGCCCACCAACCACCTCGACGCCGAGTCCGTGAACTGGCTCGAGCAGCACCTCGCCCAGTACAAGGGCACCGTCGTGGCGATCACCCACGACCGCTACTTCCTCGACAACGTCGCCGAGTGGATCCTCGAACTCGACCGCGGCCGCGCCCACCCCTACCAGGGCAACTACTCCACCTACCTGGAGAAGAAGGCCGAGCGCCTCAAGGTCGAGGGCAAGAAGGACGAGAAGCGCCAGAAGCGCCTCAAGGAAGAGCTGGAGTGGGTCCGCTCCAACGCCAAGGGCCGCCAGGCCAAGTCCAAGGCGCGCCTCGCCCGCTACGAGGAGATGGCCGCCGAGGCGGAGAAGATGCGGAAGCTGGACTTCGAGGAGATCCAGATCCCGCCGGGCCCGCGCCTGGGCTCGATCGTCGTCGAGGTCAACAACCTCTCCAAGGCCTTCGGCGAGAAGGTCCTCATCGACGACCTGTCCTTCACGCTGCCCCGCAACGGCATCGTCGGCATCATCGGCCCGAACGGCGCCGGCAAGACCACGCTGTTCAAGATGATCCAGGGCCTGGAGAAGCCGGACGCCGGCGAGATCAAGGTCGGCGAGACCGTCAAGATCTCGTACGTCGACCAGGGCCGCTCCAACATCGACCCGAAGAAGACGCTGTGGGCCGTCGTCTCCGACGAGCTGGACTACATCAACGTCGGCCAGGTCGAGATGCCGTCCCGCGCGTACGTCTCCGCGTTCGGCTTCAAGGGCCCGGACCAGCAGAAGCCGGCCGGCGTGCTCTCCGGCGGTGAGCGCAACCGCCTGAACCTGGCGCTCACCCTCAAGCAGGGCGGCAACCTGCTGCTCCTCGACGAGCCCACCAACGACCTCGACGTCGAGACGCTGTCGTCCCTCGAGAACGCGCTGCTGGACTTCCCCGGCTGCGCCGTGGTCGTCTCCCACGACCGCTGGTTCCTCGACCGGGTCGCGACGCACATCCTGGCGTACGAGGGCGACTCGAAGTGGTTCTGGTTCGAGGGCAACTTCGAGTCCTACGAGAAGAACAAGGTCGAGCGGCTCGGCCCGGACGCCACCCGTCCGCACCGCGCCACCTACAAGAAGCTCACGCGAGGCTGATACCGGCCATGGCCAGACACCACTACCGGTGCCCGCTCCGCTGGGCGGACATGGACGCCTTCGGGCACGTCAACAACGTCGTCTTCCTCCGCTACCTGGAGGAGGCGCGCATCGACTTCATGTTCCGCCTGGCGCCGGGCGAGGGCAGCGACTCGTTCACCGGCGGCTCCGTCGTCGCCCGGCACGAGATCGACTACAAGCTGCCCCTCGTGCACCGGCACGAGCCGGTGCTCATCGAGTCCTGGGTGACCCGCATCGGCGCCGCGTCCCTGACCATCCGCTACGAGGTCAAGGACGAGGCGACCGAGGACCGGCCCGAGACCGTGTACGTGCGCGCCGAGACCGTGGTGGTGCCCTACAACCTCGCCGAGGGGCGGCCGCGCCGCATCACGGACGAGGAGCGGTCCTTCCTGGAGAAGTACCTCGACGAGCCGGCGAAGGCGAAGGACGGGGCGAAGGCCTCCGAAGGGCGCCTCGCGGCATGACCGGGCTGCTGCGCTTCGCCGATCCCGGGGAGGCGGCGGACCTCGCCGCCTTCCTGGGCCGGCTGGTGCACTACGACCGCGCCGCCGCGGTCCGCCTCCAGGCGGGCGGCGGCGCGCTCGCCGTCTTCGGCCGGCCGCCGTCCTTCGACGTGCTGGCCGTCCGCACGGTCCGGCTCGCCGAACCGGTCGCCGCACCGCTGGACGTCACCGTCTCCGCCGGCGAACTGCTGGAAGCGGTCGACGAGGACTCCGCGGGCGCCCTGGTGCCCGCGGCCGTCACCGGCCCGCCCTGGGCCGGGGTGCTGCCGCCCCGCGGCGGCTGGCTGCCCGTGCCCGGACTGCCCGGGCCGGAGGCGATGCGGGCGGCCGTGGCCCGCTCCGTCGCCGAGTTCCGGGCCCGTGACGAGGCCCTCCCGCCGCAGCACCGGACCCGGTCCGAGCGGGACCGCATCGGCCGCGACATCTGGTCCCGCCCGCTCGGCGCCACCGAACTCCCCCTGCGCGCCGTGCACGCCGCGCACTCCCTGGGCTTCCTGCGCCCCGCCCGCGCCGCGGCCCCGGCCGGGCCCGGAGCCGTCGCCGCGCCCGCCGCCGAGGCCGACGCGGTCGCGCTGCTGGCCTCCGGGGGCTGGCTGCGGCTGCGCACCCCGTACGGCTCCGTCGCCCTGCGCCGCCCCGGCGCCGCGGGAGGGCTCGGCGCCCTCCAGTTCCGGCCCGTCTGAACCGGCCGGCCGCGGGCTCCCGTCAGTCCGCCGTGTTGACCATCGACGCCGCCGCGTACGTCAGGTAGCGCCACAGCTGCGCCTCGTGCTCCGGGGCGAGGCCGAGCTCGTCCACCGCGACCCGCATGTGCGCCAGCCAGGCGTCGTGCGCCGCGGAGTCCACCCGGAACGGGGCGTGCCGCATGCGCAGTCGCGGGTGGCCGCGGTTCTCGCTGTACGTGGTCGGGCCGCCCCAGTACTGCATCAGGAAGAGCGCGAACCGCTCCTCCGCCGGCCCGAGGTCCTCCTCCGGGTACATCGGACGCAGCAGCGGGTCTTCCGCGACCCCCTGGTAGAAGCGCCGGACCAGGCGGCGGAAGGTCTCCTCGCCACCCACCTGCTCGTAAAAGGTCTGCTCCTGGACCGTGCCGCGCGGATTCTCATTCACCCGACCATCGTCTCAGACGCCCGGACGGAGGACGGAGGTCTTAGGACCAGCGCTCGCCTCCCGGGGCCCGGCGCAGCACAGTGGACCCATGGGCGCACCAGCACCGCACTCCGGACACACCGGGCACTCCCGGCCCCGTGGCCCCGGCACGGCGCACGCCGTGGAGGAGGAGGGCGCACGGGACCTGCGGGGGGCGGCGCACGCCGCCCAGGTGCGTGAGCTGGCCGCGGCGGGCGTGCTGGAGGACCCCGCCTGGCGGGCCGCCTTCGCGGCGGTGCCCCGGCACGTCTTCGTCCCGTGGTTCTTCACGGTCCGCGGCGCGGGGCACGAGCGGTTGTGGGGAGAGGATCCGGATCCGGCCCGCCGCGCCCGCTGGCTGCGCGGGGTGTACAGGGACGCGCCGCTCGCGACGCGGCTGCGCGACGGCGAGCTCGTTTCCTCCAGCAGCCAGCCCTCGCTGATGGCGAAGATGCTCGCCGCGCTGGACGTGCGGGACGGGGACCGCGTCCTGGAGATCGGGACGGGCTCCGGCTACAACGCGGCCCTGCTGTGCCACCGCCTCGGCGACCACCTGGTCACCACGGTCGACCTGGACGAGGAGATCACCGAGTCGGCGCGGGCGCACCTGGCCGCGCTCGGCTACCGGCCGGTGGTGGTCACCGGGGACGGGGCTCGCGGGTGTCCGGCGCGGGCCCCGTACGACCGGATCCTGGTGACGTGCACCCTCCCGCGGATCCCCCGCGCGTGGCCGGCCCAGTGCCGGCCCGGGGCGCGGATCCTCGCGCCGCTGTCGACGGGGCTGATCGCGCTGCGGGTGCGCGACGCGGACTTCGCGGAAGGGCGCTTCCTGCACACGCCGGCGTACTTCGTGCCGCTGCGCGGGGCGGTGGCGCGGGCCCCGGGGGAGCCTCCGGGGCAGGGGATCCCGTACGAGCTGGTGGAGAACGAGCGCTTCCAGTTCATGCTGGGGCTGGCCGGGGGCGCGCTGCACCCGCGGGAGGCGCTGGACCTGTGGCGGGCGGAGGGGCGCCCGGCGCGGGAGCGCTTCGGCGTGACGGTTTCCGCCGACGGGCAGTGGGCGTGGCTCGACGACCCCCAGGGCCCTTACGTGTGGCCCCTGGGGGAGGCGGAGGACGCCGGCCGGTGAGCGCCGGCACCGGCCGGGCGGCCCGTCAGCCGCGGCGGATCGTGATCGTGGTCCAGGCGCCGACGTGGACGCGGTCGCCGTCGGACAGCGGCACGGGGACGTAGGGCTGGATCGGGTCCTCGCCGCCGTTGATGGTGGTGCCGTTGGTGGAGTTCTGGTCCACGACGGCCCAGCTCAGGTCGGGCTGCTGGACGAGCACCGCGTGCTGGTGGGAGACGCCCGGGTCCTCCGGCGGCACCGACAGGTCGATGTCGGGGGACTCGCCGGTGGAGCCGCGACGGCGCCCGATGGTGACCTGGCCGCCCGAGAGCGGAACGTGCTGCTCCGGCGAGTAGGCGGGCAGGTTCAGCCGGCCCGCCTCCGGGCCGCTGCGCTGCATCATGGCCAGGAAGTACGAGCGGTCGGGGGCGATCGTCACCGACCAGGAGGCGCCTCCGGGGTGCGGGAAGGACTGCTGGGCCCGGGGCTGCTCGTGCGCCTGCTGCTGCGGCTGGGGCTGGTGGGGGTGCTGTCGGGGCGGCTGGTACTCGTACGAGGGCTGCTGGTACTGCTGCTGCGGCGCCTGCTGCTGCTCGTGCGACGGCGGCGGCAGCAGCCAGTCGTCCTCCCGGGACAGCGGCTCGGCCGGCCGGTTCACCCGGGACGGCCGCGAGCCCTGGTACTCGAAGGGGTCCTGCGGGAAGGACGCGGGGGACGGCGCCGGCGGCGGAGGAGGCGTCCGCATCCCGGTGCCCCCGGCCAGCTGCTGCTCCGGTCCGGCAGGCGGCTGGTACGGGGTGGCCGAGCGGGTCAGGAAGTTGTACCGGCACTCCTCGCAGAACGGCGCCATGGCCTCGCGCGGGGTCCGGCACTGCGGGCACAGCTCCGCCTGGGCGGTCGGCTCACCGGCGGTGGGAGGGTAGCCGTAGCCGTAGGAGGGTGAGGACGCGGAAGACGCCCCCGCGGCGGCAGCCATGCGGTGGCCGCAGACCTCGCACCAGTCGTCGGAGGCGGACTGGTGCCCATTAGGGCAGGTCGGCATGGCGGCTCTTCCCCCTTCAGCCTGCCTCGTCGCGGCAGGTCCTCTCAGGTCTTCTTCACTCGGACGGTCTTGGTCGAACGCGTTTCGAGCGTCATCTCGTCGGCGTCCGCAACCTTCGCTTTCAGCCGCACAGTACCCGCCGCGGCATCGACGACATCCACCACCTTCGCCAGCAGGCGGGCCGTGTCCGCGTTCCCGGAGACGCTCGCGAGTTGCACCGCTCGCCCCAGCTTGGCCGTGGCACCATCGACATCGCCCAGTTTGCGGGCTTCCAGGCCCTGTTGGATAGCCTGCGCGAGCTCCGCCTGTCCCGTGTAGTGCGCGACCTGCGGATTGATGGCGGTGGAGGCCGCCGGGTCGGCCGTCCACACCGCCCGGACCAGGCCCTGGCCGAGCACGGACGGCGGCCCGCCCGCCGCCCCCGGCAGGACGAGGGAGGCGCGGGCGGCCAGCACCTCCTGGCCGACGGCGGCCGGGGGGACGTGCACGCACACGTGGTACTCGCGGCTCTCGTCGCCCCAGGAGCCCGTCGGGTAGTCGCCGGTGCGCGGGCCGGCCTCGGTGCGCCGGCCGCTGAGGTCCTCGACGCTCGGGGAGACCTGCTTGACGTACCGGACCTCCGCCCCGACCGGGGTCCACAGCCGCAGGGCCACGCCGGCGACCTCCTTGCCCATGGCCTTCTCCATCATCAGCGTGAAGTCCTCGGCGAGGTGGGCGGGGTCGGCGACGATGTCGGCGGACCCGAGCAGGGCGCTCGCGATGCCCTTGACCTCCCTGACCTCCCAGTCGGTGCCCACGCCGCGGGCGTCGCAGGTGAAGCGGCCCGCGCAGGACTCCAGGACGGCCTGCAGGGCGGCCGGGTCCTCGTGCTCGTTGCGGCCGTCGGTGAGCAGGATGCCGTGCCGGATCGCCGCGGGCGCCTGGCGCAGCAGGCCGTCGGCGAGGCGCAGCCAGGTGCCGATCGCGGTGCCGCCGGAGGGGGCGAGGCCGTCGAGGGCCTCCTTGGCGCGGGCCCGGGAGGCCGGATCGGCGACGGCGAGGCGGCCCTGCCCGGGGTAGACCTCGCGGGCGGTGTGGGTGCCGGCGACGACGGCGAACCAGGTGCCGTCCCGGAGGGTGTCGATCGCGGCGGCGGTGGCCTCGCGGGCGCCGCGCATCTTGTCCGGGGGGTACTCCATGGAACCCGAGCAGTCGACCATGACGACGACGGCGGCCGGGCCGCGGGCCGCGGCGGCGCGGGTGGCGGCAGCGCCGCCGGTGGAGGTGACCGTGAGGATGGCGTGCACCTCGCGCCCGCCCTCGGGGAGGAACTCGTTCTGGTACACCTCCACGCTGAAGTGCGGGGCGCTCGGCTTGGCGAAATTCGCCATGGGCGGGACTCCTCGGGTCCTGGGCAGGGCTGGGGGAGGGACTCACCTGTGCTGCTCGCGGAGGGACGGGCCCGGCCCCCCGGGGAGCGGTGTGGCCGGTCCGGCCTGTCCGGCGGACCCGGACCGGCCGGTTCAGGCCCCGGGGCGGGCTTCCGCTTCCGCTCGCGGGGCCGCGTCCGCGGCGGGCCCGTCGGCGGGCGGGGCCGCGAACGGCAGCACGGCCACGGTGACGTTGTCGTGGCCGCCGCCGTCGAGGGCGTGCCCGACGAGGACCTGCGCGCTGTGCAGGGGACGCACGGCCGCGTCCGCGGGCAGCACCCGGGCCATCTCGACGGCGGACTCGGCGTAGTTCCACAGGCCGTCGGTGCACACCACGACGACACCCGCGTGGTCCGGCCGGAAGGTCGCCGTGTGCGGCTCCAGCTCGTACGCGTCCGCCCCGAGCCAGCCGGTGATGGCGTGCGCGCGGGCGTCGGCGTACGCCTCGGCTTCGCCCATCAGGCCGGCCGCGACCATCTGCGCCGCCCACGAGTCGTCCTCGGTCAGGCGCCGCGGGAGCACCCCGCGGTCGTCCGGGACCCAGTACGCGCGGCTGTCGCCGACCCAGCCGACGGTCAGCAGGCCGCCGCTCACGACGGCGCCGACCAGGGTGCACGCCGGGGCGTTCTGCGCGCCCGGGACCTCCGGGGCGAGGGCCGTCACGGCGTCCGCCGCGGCGAGGATCGCCCGGTGCATGGCCTCCTTCGGGTGGGTGCCGCGGGGGAGGGCCTCCAGCAGGGCCTCGTTCGCCGCGGCGGCCGCGGCGGCCGACGCGTCGTCCGGCCGGCTGGCCGAGGACACGCCGTCGCACACGACGGCGACGGTGGCGGTGGAGCCGTCGGCCAGGGCCGTGGCGGCCACCGCGAAGGAGTCCTCGTTGCGGTGGTGGCGCAGCCCGCGGTCGCTGACCGCGGCGACGCTGCCGAGCTCCTCCTCCAGGTGGTCGCGCTCCCGCGGCTGGGCGTGGCCGCAGTGCTCGCAGTAGCCGTCGGTGTCGACCCGGCCGGCCCGGCAGGCGACGCACGTCCTCTTGGCCGCCGCCTCATGGCCGGGCGGGGTGCTGCCGTACGGGGCTTCGTCCGCGGCCGGAGCCCACGGGGAGGCGCCGGGCGCGCCGGGTCCGCCGTACGGCCGGTCGTGGCGGGTCTCGGCGCCGCCGTACGCGAGGTCCTGCACGGCTGCCGGATCCGCCGGCCCGGACGGCGCCGGGGCAGCGGGCTCCGGTGCGGGGGCGGCGGAGGACCCGGGCTCCGGGGCGGAGGCCGGGCCGGCGGGGTGGTAGCCGCCGCCCTCCCACCCGGTCGCGGCGGACCCGGCTCCGGCGTCCTGCGCGGCCGGCGCCTCCTGCGGGCCGGAGCCGGCCGCGTCCCACGCGGGGGCGCCGCCCGTCGGCCACGGCGGGGCCGGGGGCCGGCCCGCAGGAGG